>CBIHQL010000667.1:0-2630 GCA_966211855.1 uncultured bacterium | reverse complement strand
CTCCCCCAACCCCTCTCCGCGCCGGAGAGGGGCTTTGATTTAGGGCGCGATCGCTGAGGTGGCATTAGACTAAAGTCAGTTCTGGCGATCGCTTGCCCACCTGCCCTCTGACTGCAACACGAGCTATGAGCCTTGCCACTCGAATTGCCAATTGGTTAGAAACTCACTGGGTCAATCCTGCGTATAGTGGTTGGCTGCTGGGAGGTTTGGCGCTGTTTTTCTTTGCAGCGGGTACCAATACGCTATCCGGTTGGCTATACGTAATGAGCGGGGTGTTACTCGCCTTATTAGTCATGGCGGCAATTTTACCGGCGCGATCGCTGCGAGGGCTTCAAATCAACCGCCGCCCGATTGAGCCCGTCAGTGTTGGCAATGACCTCACCATTGAGCTAGAGATTGTCAACCAAACGCCTCAAGCCAAAACTCTGTTGCAGATCCAAGATTTGCTGCCTTACCGCTTGAGCACCCCTGCCCGAACCGTGATCGAAGCGATTCCGGGGCAGGCGGTGCATCAGTGGGTTTATTTTCAGCCCACGCAACAACGAGGGGTTTATCGCTGGCATAACCTAGAAATGCGGACTGCCACGCCACTAGGGCTATTTTGGTGCCGTCGAGGTCGTCAAGCTGAGGCTAAAGCGATCGTTTACCCGACCGTCTTGCCACTCACTTCGTGCCCGCTAGTCGATGAAATTGGTCGAGAGAAAAGTCCGCAGTTTCATAGCAGTCGGCGATCGCAAAACGCTACCGAGGGCATTACCCGTGCCCTTCGCCCTTACCGTTGGGGTGACCCGATTCGCCTAGTCCATTGGCGCACCAGTGCCCGCTACGGAGAGTTTCGGGTGCGAGAGCTAGAGGTGTTTACCGGGGGGCAAGAAATTATCATCTGCTTAGACAGCGCCTTCGCTTGGGAGGCAGAGTGGTTTGAGCAGGCGGTGATTGCTGCTGCTTCGCTGTACTTTTACGCCACACGTCGCCAAACCCATGTGCAATTGTGGACTGCTGGCACCGGATTGGTACATGGCGATCGCCCCGTTCTCGAAACTTTAGCTGCTACCTACACAGGCGAAGAGGTTCGCGCCGAGCGTTTACCCGACTTACCCCTGATTTGGCTGACGCAAAACCCCCACAGCCTCAATACCCTGCCCCCCGGAAGCCGCTGGATGCTGTGGCCCACAACATCAGAAACCGAAATATTAAACACGCTAACTGCACCGGGTTTAGTGGTGCAACCTGATAAAGATTTGCAAACACAACTGCAATCCGCAGGTGAACTGCGTTGAGTTTGCTTGAGATCTCGCCGTTTTGACGAATTAAGGGCAACAGGTGCATCAGCGATCGCTGCGATACAATGGCAAAAATCACGCCCGCACAGACGAGCTGCCCCATGAAACCCACCGAAAACAGCCCTCTCTCCAGCGACAAGAACCTGGAGGCTATGCGAAATTTTGCCGAAACCTACGCTAAGCGCACCAACACCTACTTCTGCGCTGATTTAGCGGTAACTGCCGTGGTGATCGAAGGGCTCGCCAAGCATAAAGACCAGTTAGGTTCGCCATTGTGCCCCTGTCGCCACTACGAAGACAAAGAAGCCGAAGCCAACGCCACCTTCTGGAATTGCCCTTGTGTGCCCATGCGTGAGCGCAAAGAATGTCACTGTATGCTCTTCTTAACCCCAGAAAACGAATTTTCGGGAAACACACAAGAGATTGATATGAATGTACTGACCGAAATTCGCCAGAATCTTGCGTCAGCCCATTAGTCTTCCACTCAGAATTTAGCGATCGCCCCATGACCGACTCGATGCCCCCAGAGTTTTGGCAAGCCGTAGAGCAGTTTAATCAACGGCAGTTCTATGCTTGCCACGACACCCTCGAAGCGTTATGGCTCGAAGAAGTAGACCCACTCCGGCGCTTTTATCAAGGCATTTTGCAAATTGCGGTTGCCTGCTATCACCTGTCACGGCACAACTGGCGCGGAGCCATGATCTTACTGGGTGAAGGCATGAGTCGGTTGCGAGACTATCAGCCGATCTATGGCGGCCTTGATGTCACAGCCGTCCTGTTGCAAAGTCAAGCTCTCCTAACTCGCATACAACAGACCGACCCAGAGATTCTAGCTGGTTTAACTCAACCCTTTCAGGCAGAATTTGAGACTCAACTTGGGGCAGCGATCGCCACAGACGCACCCCCTCTGCCAATCCCAACCCTGCAACTAGCATCAGACGCAGCTCTAGAAACGAGCTAACACGAAACTTCTCTCGCTGCTAGCACGTCAGAGTTTACACCTCGCTAATTCTGGCGACAGGGCTGATCCGAGTAGGGTAGACTATCCTCAGGAATCTCGCCCAATCCAGCCTGAGGTCTTCCTCGTTTGTTGTTTTCCCATCCTGAGTTTGTGCGACCTATGTTGCCTGTTTCTCCCCTATCTCGCTCTACTCTGCGCCGTCTGAGCTTCGCAGCTTTATTGCCCATTACTCTAGTTAGCACGATCGCGTTTCCCACCTCGCTGAAGCAAGCAGAAGCTCAAACCAGTGGTAATCGTGCCCTCACTTTGCGCTCTGATGTACAAGAAGCTAATGCCAAAACGGGTGTAGTCACAGCTCGCGGTAATGTGCAGATCACCTATCCAGC
>CBIHQL010000666.1:0-2639 GCA_966211855.1 uncultured bacterium | reverse complement strand
CGAGACAGCCCTCCATAGGCGATCGCTCCAGACAGCCCCAGCGCACCCACCAACAGAGCCGTCATCCACCCTGGCAAACCTTTGAGTTTAAGCTCCATCCCCTTGACCTCGTTTGGCTCGATATGCCAATAACATTTCTGTGAGTATCTGCCCTTGTTGCCGAAAGGAGATTGAGTCTCCTCGACAGATGCGCGACAAAATCAACCCATCTACGAAACTCATAACAAAATCTAGAATTTCGTCATCATGAATATCAAACATCTGGGCCATCTTCAGCCGCACTCGCTCAGCAACCTGTTCAAAAATTAAGGTTCCCGAATCGGCTTGGCGAGATTGATGTTGATAAAAATCGGTATAGATCAGCAGTTGCTTAAAGAAGTAATCGCGGTGAGTTTCTAGTAAGTCAAAACCTGCGGCAATGCGATCGCTAAATGTCTTGGCATTTTTGATCTGAGCCGTAATCTGGAGCATGTCTTGTTGTTCGAGTTCGACAACTAACTGCTCAAACAAGGCTTCTTTACTCGGGAAGTAATGGTAAAGCGTACCTGTCGAAACGCCCAACCCCTGAGCAATTTGCCGCATTGTGATTGAGCCGTAGCCCCTTTCGGCAAACAAATCGAAGCTCTTGTGCAATAGCTCTTGCCGATATTGCTCATGATTCACAATCTTGGGCATAAACCCCGGTGCCTCAAACAAATGATCGCCTCGATTTTACGCCTCCTAAACGAGTTGGCATGAGTTTTCAAAGACTTTATATCGAACGCTCGTTATAAATTAGCAAAAAATGTTAACTTCTGTCAAGAGTTTTTATCAGGTTTCTCAGGCAGAAGGCGATCGCTGCGGTAAGTCACAAGCTATAAGGCCAATAGCAATAATGTGTATCCACCTGCACCCAAAGCAAAGGCCCAAAAACGGCTCTCTCGCTGGTCTGGCAGTTCCTCTTTGAGCACGTTCAGCATAATTCCACCTGCCAGAAATGCAAACAAAACGGCGATCGCAGCCTCTGAAAGCTTTGTACCAGTTCCAATTGCCCAACCTGCAATCACGGCGGCGGCTAAAATCCAGCGGCCTCTGTGGTCATACATTTTCTTGTGGTGTTCTCGCAAACCGTAGTCGTTGACGAGAAAATGCAGCCCCATCGCGATCGCAAAAAATATTAGACTCGTTAACCCTGGAACTTCTCGATGCACCAATAGATAGCCAATCAAAGCATTGTAAAACGCGAAAGAAACCATGTGCAGCCAAAACACTCCAGGACTCGTCATATCTGCACCCCCTGCCTGCTGACTACGCTGCCGAGATACGGTGGCTAGCCGTTCTAAGCCATAAAATATCACTAACCCAAGCAACGCCAACAGATAAACGTGATGTTCTATAAATGTCAACGCTGGGTCTACGCTTTTGCGGATGGTGGATTGTGCTTCACTCAAATCAGGCAAGATATGCACAAACACATAAGCTACAGAAACCCCACTACTGGCAGAAAGCCAGCGACTCCGTGGCACCACTTGCAAGAAGCGCAATCGCCCAGCAAACAGGTGAGTCAATGCCAGTCCTACCGCTAAAAAACTGGTTAAAGCGAACAATGTCGTAGAAGAAACAGACAATTCCGGGGGTGCAGCCAGCATGTCAGCAAGGGTAAATCAGCTACTTCTAGCTTGCTCGAAACCAAGTGAAAACAATTCTTCCAATCAGCTGATTTTGCGATACTTGGTTAGCTGGTCTATTGCTAAGGGCGATCGCACACTATCGCATCCTAAATACCACTTATTCTTGTGGTTTCTGCAATAAAGTCTGAATTTCGGTACGGAGAGCGGCAATCTCTGCTTGTAAATTTGCGATCGCCTCTGCTCCTGCTACTTCTGCATCAGGGTTTTCGGCATCTCGACCGACAAAGAAGGTTGCTAGGGTAGCGGTGACATATCCAAACACAGCAAATCCATACAGCGCCAGCAAAAAGCATAATATCCGTCCTTCTGGCGTGAGTGGAAAATAATCTGACCCCATCGTGGTGATCATCATGGCTGTCCACCAGAGCGCAGTGCCATAGTCTTTTAAGGCAGACTCAGGCACTTCATTCTCAAAGGCATACATTCCCGCTGCACCAATCAAAGTCACGATCGTGGTGAGGCCGAGCACATAGCCAAACCCTCGCCGATTTACGCTTGCCGCCAGTGCTCGCATCCCCCGATTGGTTCGGGTCATCACTCTCAGCAGTCGCAGCCCTCTCGCCGCCCGAACTGTTTGAAATGCTCGCACCACTTTGACGACTCGCAACAATCGTAGAGCTGGTAAGGCTAGGGCAAGCGCGGTGAGCCAGTTTTGCTTTAAATAGATAAGTTTATGGGGAGCTAAGAAAAACTTCAGCCCAAAATCAAGAACGAATAAAATCCAAACAGTGATACCCAATACATCTAGTAGAGGTGAGAGCTGCCAAATCAACTCCACAACAAAGAGAGCCAGCCACACAAAGCTGAGCAATAGCATCGGCAGTTCCAGCCAGTCCTCAAGCTGTTGAAGAATCTCATTTTGCTCCTGCTCTAAGGCACGTTTTGGAGAAGATAGATTTACATCACTCATGATGGGCTGACGCTATTGGATGACGGAGGTGGGGCTATATCAGCGATAATATCTCAGAT
>CBIHQL010000665.1:0-2640 GCA_966211855.1 uncultured bacterium | reverse complement strand
CTACGTGGATGGCACCTTCAATCGCGTTGATTGGAAGGCAGTTCGCAGTCAATATCTCAATCGTTCTTACAGCAACAAAGAAGAAGCCTACACAGCCATCCGTGAGATGTTGAAGCAGTTGGATGATCCTTACACTCGGTTTATGGATCCAGCTGAGTTTAAGAATATGCAGATTGACACCTCAGGAGAACTGACAGGTGTCGGCATTCAACTGGCTCAAGACGAAAAAACGAAAAAGCTGGTTGTAGTAGCCCCGATCGAAAATACCCCTGCCGCCAAGGCTGGAGTTTTGGCAAAGGATGAGATTGTCAAAATTGACGGCACCAGCACTGAGGGCATGGATGTTGACAAGGCTGTGACTTTGATTCGTGGGCCAGTGGGATCTCAGGTCAACTTGACGATCTTGAGGGGCAAAGAGCAGCTCAGTTTTAATCTCAAGCGCGATCGCATTGAAATTCATCCGGTTCGTTACAGCGTCCAGCAAAACCCCAATGCTGAAATTGGGTACATCCGCTTAACGCAATTTAGTGCCAACGCCTCTTCGGAAATGCGTAAGGCTATTCAAGATTTAGAAGCCAAAAACGTAGACGGTTATATTCTGGATCTGCGCTCTAACCCAGGTGGGCTGCTTTACTCCAGTATTGAAATTGCCCGGATGTGGCTAGAAGACGGAGCGATCGTCTCCACGATTAATCGCCAAGGCTCTACCGATCGCGAACGTGCCAATCACCGTGCCCTGACCGATAAACCCCTCGTCGTCTTGATTGATGGTGGCTCAGCGAGTGCCAGCGAGATTTTGTCAGGTGCATTGCAAGACAACGATCGTGCTGTTTTGGTCGGCACTCAAAGTTTTGGTAAGGGCTTAGTGCAGTCGGTGCGTGGCCTAGGAGATGGCTCTGGCTTAGCCGTGACGATCGCCAAATACCTTACCCCGGCAGGTCGTGACATCAACAAGTCAGGCATTGCCCCCGATGTGGTGGTAGACCTCACCGATGAGCAGCGAGAGATATTAAGCCGCGATCGCGAAAAGGTGGGTACTTCCGCCGATCCGCAATATGCCAAAGCAGCGGAAGTGTTAAGTCAAAAAATTATGGCTCAAAAAGGGGCGCGAGCCGATTCCCAAGCTCAACAATAACCATCCCCCTACTTAGACAGGTTGGCATTTTCCTGCTCGGATCAGCCCCACCCGTCGAGCGATCGCCTCACTTCGAGACTCAAACGGCCCCCATTGTTGGGGGTTTTCTGAGTTTTCAGCATCATCAGGTGCCTGAGTTGCTAGCTGCTCTGCGGGCAGAATTTCACAAGCACCACTCGGCTGTTTGACAATGTACCAGGCTACTGTTGGGGTATCCATTAACGCTAGACTCCCAAAAATTCTCGTACTTTTTGCAAATACGTTTCTGGGTCTTCCAGCATTGGGAAATGAGCGGTCTCTGGAATTAAGCAAAATTCTACTTTGTCACTGAGGTTAGCCGCCTGCTCTCCCATCGAAGCTGGAATGATAATGTCATGCTCACCTGCAACTAAGAGAGTGGGTACAGTCAATTTGACAAACTCTTGGGGCATGACTTCGGTAGCTTTTTTGCTAACTGACGTAAAAATGGTGCCAAGTGCGGCCTCATAATCAGCCAGCAAGAAATCTTCTAGAAACGCCTTGCTGATTGCATCAGGCAGACTGCGATGCAGAAATCGAGCCATGAATAATCGATTGACAAATGGCAGACGCGATAACCAGCGGGGTCGAAACTTCACAACATAGCCACCAAACTGATAAAACGCGTTGAAAGCCTTCTCGTCATATTCAAAAATGCCGCTACAGGTGAGAATGGCCCGCTCAACTCGGTGAGGATAGCTATTCAGAAAAAAGGTGGCGATCGAAGCTCCCATCGAATGAGCGTTGAGATAGACTCGTGGCAAATTTAATGCCTGGAGGAGCGCCTCTAAATCATCGGCGTAGCTTTCCAGTTCGTAAATTAATTCCGCATCATCATCTTGCTCAGCGATCGCTTGTAAGTGGTCGGCTTCGGCAGCCGTAGTCTGACTAACGCTGGCTTGAACTGAGGAGGATGCATTTGTAGCTTTCGTTGTCGTCCCCGCCTGAGGTAAGAGCGATCGCCCAAACCCTCTCAAATCGTACAACAGACAATCAAACGTATCAGATAACGCTTGAGCTGTACTTTCCCAATAACGAGAAGATCCACCCCAACCATGAATAAACACCATGACGGGTTTACTAGACGACGCAGACTTTTCTGATCTGCCAATCCACTCGTAGTAGTGTTCTACGCCCCGAACCGAGATATAAGGCATGAGTCTTTAATTTCGCAACAATACAACAAGGAGCTAGGAGACTTACGTCTAACCCAGCTCGTCTATGCTTGTCTTTTTAATTGTAATTTAGGCAGACTCTGGCTTTGGCAGGGAAGAAGGATGCAACAAAAGCTCGGCTGTCGATCGCTTCTCAACCATCTCTCGTGTAATCGAGCAGCGCGTCACATCTTTACGAGAAGGCAACTCGTACATGACATCGAGCATCAACTCTTCGACAATACCCCGTAAAGCCCGTGCCCCAGTTTTGCGTCGGTAGGCTTCTTGAGCGATCGCCCGGACTGCCTCTTGCTTAAACTCTAGCTGGACATT
>CBIHQL010000664.1:0-2643 GCA_966211855.1 uncultured bacterium | reverse complement strand
TAGCAGAGTTGTAATATCTCTAAAGACAATCCCTGGTTTAGGAAAATCAGGAATATTACGAATGAGAGATTTTAGATCCATAAAATTGCGCTTAAGACTTTAAGAATGAGTCAGTTCAGCGGAAATTCATTGTTTAATTGAACCTGAAACCGCTGTTGCCTACTTGAATTAAGCTCTGGTCAGCCTACTCATCAATATAGATGTCTCAAGAATCGTACAATGGAACTTTGTAATGAGGTGGATCATTCTAAACAGTTAGGATGGTTCTCATCCTAGTGCGTAGGATTGAGACAAAGTTGGGGAATGATAAAAATTGCAGGTTTACTGCCCCTAACTGCGAAATTCCTGTGATCGGTAGAATTCTGCTGATGTTCCATCTCTAAGGTCTAGCAAGCTGGAATGAATGTTTCTGTGAGCGTAACGCCGTCAACCAGTTCACCCGCCCCCATCACCCCTCTCGTCTTAGAGAGTCTGCCGGATCCTGTGCTGCCCGTGGAAGGTTGCCCCCGGCGGGCATGTTTAGAAATTGATTTAATGCTACTGGCAATCGAAGCTCTGGATCTGGGTGGTTCGGAAGCAATCTTGGCAGTCACGCGAGAGCTAGAGCTAGAGAACATCATCAAAAACCGTGTGATGCTGTGGCGGATGCGAAGCACAAACCCGCTGCGACGGCATAGTCAACGGCAACCGTTAAGCATGCTAGAAGCCAAAGCCTTGATTGCGATCGCTTCTCACTTGGCCCGTCGGCTCACCGTTGTCATTCGTCAGTTGTTGCTTGCCCACCAACAACTCACCGCCAAACAACTGTCGATGGAACACCACTTCCGCTTGTACGACTATTTAGAGCGGTTCCGAGCGCATTTTCGAGCCCGGATGAACCCTCGGCGGGCAGGGGTGTTGGCCTACGCAGCCGATGACAAGTTGAACGAGTTGGCGCTCGGCTTACTAGGAAAATTATTATTCTGCACCGGCACCTTTGGGATGCAGCGATTTTGGATGAGTTTGTTTGATGGAGAAGTGGAATGACAATTCAGCGTCAATATAGCCTGCCAAACTGCACCTTAGTCTTGGACGGCCTGAGCGACCCCACTGCCACCATCAACCCCACCGATATTCGGCCTTTGATGTCCATTTTGATCAATGCTGAGTGTCGCTTCGTAGGCTTTGAGCAGACTTTAACAGGAGGCCGCGACTTTTTTATCAGCTTAGTCACTGCTGTGAGTCGCTATGCCCAAGAATTTTTTAGTGGCGTTCGTACCCCTGAGACAGAGCCCGGATGGGTGCGTTTGCAGCGCCTGGGTCTCAATCAGCATCGATTACTGGTGCAACCCCCACCTGAAGCAACCGATGCTGGCTCTGGCACTCAGATAGATTTGACCACCGTGCAGCTCTTTGACCTGGTAGAGGCTGTCGATCAGTTTTTTGCTGATGCCCAAACCCTGCCAGATGTGCTGCTGCAAATTACTCCGGTCTCGAAACGGTATGCCCCGGCTCGGCAGACTTTGGCACAGAGAGCTGTACCCGCTGCGATCGGAACTTCTAGCTTGGCTTTGGCGGCGATCGCCCTGTTCTTTGTACCGATTCCACAGGTGCAAAAACCGCAAGAACAAACTCCCCAAGCCAACAATCCCAGCCAAACCCAAACGCCTACCCCAACCGGAGCCGCTAGCTCTCCACCGAGCGATTTGGCTTCCCCGTCAGCTTCCCCAACTGAGTCTCCTGCATCTCCTAGCCCTGAGAGCACCGACAAACCCGACTTAGCAGAAATTCAAGCTGCGTTGGCAACTGCTCCAGAAATTACAGATCCGACCGAATTGGATGTGTTGGGTAAGAAGTTATATGGTCAAATTAGTGACGCTTGGAAGACTGGCTCTGAGCTAGACCAAGCGCTGACCTATCAGGTGAGTGTTGGCAAAGACGGAGCGATTTTAGGCTACAAAGAAGCGGAGCCTACACCTGTAGATGCTGCGGCACAAAGGACACCATTGCTCGATTTGCTCTACATTCCGGCGAGTGGTGGCAGTGTTAGTAAAGAGCCAGTTGGACAATTTAAGGTCGTCTTTAAGCCCGGTGGTGCCTTGGAAGTCAGCCCGTGGGGAGGCTATAGCGCTGACCCCAGTCCGGCTCCTGCGATCGCAGACCCTAGCCAAGTCGAAGATTTAACAGGCAAACTCTACGACCAAATTGACAAAAATTGGAAAGAAGAGCCGCCTTTTGAGAACGAGCTAGTGTACCGGGTAGTTGTGGCTCCCAATGGTGCTGTGGTGAATTACGAGCCAGTCAGTCAATCTGCCTATGACTACGTGCAAGATACGCCCTTACCTAACTTAGTACAGCCCAATGCCGCGATCGCCGAGCAAGAAGGCCAACCCAGACAGGCATCTCAAGCTGAGTTTAAGGTAGTCTTCAAGCCTAGCGGTGTTTTGCAAGTCAGCCCGTGGGGAGGCTACCAAGAGCCGTAACGAGCTGCATCATAAGTGGGCTTGAGGGCCAGTCCAAATGCTGTTGATTGGTTGACCAAACACGAGGGGTTGATCTTCAGGGGCGGCGGTTGTACGACCTGTGATGTCTACAGTCCACAAGGGCCACTTCGGATCTCCCAAATTTCCGGCCCGAAACAGGGTTTGATCGGGGTGGGATTGG
>CBIHQL010000663.1:0-2651 GCA_966211855.1 uncultured bacterium | reverse complement strand
ACAGGAACAATCGCTGTTTTAGCAGAGGCTCCTCAAGTACGTGATGCAGCTAGCTCAAAATCTAAACGTGAGGCGGCAAACAGCAAAGATGCCGATGAATAATTGCTTCTAACTCGTCCACCATATAAGGCTTACTAATATAGTCATTACAACCAGCCGCTAAGAGGCGATCGCGGTCTTCATTACGAGCCATTGCTGTCACTGCCACTACCGGGGTCTTCAGGGTCGTATCATTCCTTCTCAAGCTCTGCACCACTTCCAGGCCATCAAGGTCTGGAAGCATAACATCCAGCAAAATTAAGTCAGGCTGCTGCTCGACCGCGATTGTTAATGCAGTTTGACCGTCTTTAGCTGTGACGAAGGCATAATCACCTAGGGTCAAAATTTGCGCCATGAGCAACAAATTATCTTCATCATCATCAACAGCCAGAATCAGCGGCTTTTTAACGACACCAGAAGCATGACCTTTGGGGAAGTGTTCCAGATCCATATATAGCTCCAGGAAGAATGCGAAAGCCCAAGGCAACCTCTTGTTGAAGGGTGAACGAGGCATTTCCTCAGCGGCAGGTTGGCGCTTATGGTGAACTGGCTCGAGTTCGTAGTAGGTCGATGGTTTGAGTGTGAGTCAGCACTCCAAAAGTATCAACCTAGCAGTAGACTCCGTTCTCGATTTTACAAGAACTTGTTTAAGAGACTGTATTATTCGCAAAGAAATATTATTGCTTGTCATCTTCATTCATACCAAGCTGAGCAGACGCTCCTCTTAAGTGTTTACAATGACGAGCAGCTGAGATGAGCTAAGTACAATGCCAAAGGCAGCAAACTGTTCCATAGCAAGTTCTCAACAAAAGCGTGCTCAGCCAACGCAATATGAACGAGGCATACTTCAAGCCGATTGCAGATCACAGCCTGCAATAGTGCCAAGGTTTGCAGCTTCCTTGAACAATTTGAAGAAAGCTCAAAGCTTGATAGAGGTAGGTTGAAGCTTGACTGGAACCTGAAGCTAAATTCTACGGGAAACCGAAAAAAACTAAAATATGTTCCGCTGAAAAACAGAATCTCAGGGTTTTTGCGGAAGTTCATACATTAATTCATAGTATCAGAAACGCAAAGAAATATTACGAGAATTTGAGTTAATCTTAGAGACTTGCTGCTAAGCACCACGGTCTGAAGAGCAATATATGTTTAAATAATGCTGCCTAAATAGAGCCAAGTGTATTAAGCAGGGTCATTTCAACTGTTGTGCTTGCAAAAATCTGGCTGTAGGTAGAGATCAATATCTCACACCTTATGTTACTTTTCTTAATAGGACTTAAGAAATGTTCAGCATTTTCACGGGTCAATTCAGTTGTTACGTTGTCCTCAGGCAATATGCTCCCGATTGTAATCAGTGAAACCTTAGCGCATCCGTTCAGCTTCTACTTGCAGGCATCTGTATTTCAGGGCATTCGCTATCAGGGCGAACTTTATGGGCTGATTTCTGAGTTTCACGTTGCCGAACGCCTCAAAGCTTATCAACGAGCTTGCGAATGGGTTGAACGAGGGATGACGGTGATTATGACAGCCTCGAGCGAGCATTACGCAATTTGGATGAGTTTACGATCGCCTGATTGCTTCCCGTTGCTGACAAACCAGAAGGCTGCTGCGATCGCTGCACAACCTGCTTATGCTGCTGACGCCTAAATCTTGAGTTTGAGTTTGCGCTTAATTTCAACTAACCCGTGGTTCCCAATTTCGATATGACCCAACAACCTGTGATGCTCTCGATTTCACCAGATTTATCAGATGATGACTTAGTGTCCATCTGCGAGGCAGCAGACGTGATTGCTTGTGAGTGCCCTAGTTATTTGGTGCGATTGTTGCAAGAGGTCAGAGCATTTCGCAACTATACAAGCGATTGCATTGAGCAGTTTCCTGATGACGTGGTGACTCACCATTGGCTCAGTAACCAAGCTAAGCAGATGGAAGCGTTGCTTTGTCAAACTATTGTGGAACTCTTACGCAGAGAAAACCTTTTGGATGAGCAGAATCGCGTTTGTCTTACCCAGCTCTCAGAACGGTCTCGCTCTCTGGCTTTGCACAATTTGCAGTTACGGTTAAGTTGCGTCAACGAAACGGCGATCGCCAGCTAATCTGCATATTTAGCCAGGTCTGCTTCGAGTTGATGCCATAAGCTTTCGGGCTCAACTGTTAGGGCTTGGTAGCAAGCTTGGGGTGTTGGATCAGGTTCAAATTGCACCAGTTTGAGCTTCAAATCATCGCTACTACCGATGCCAAGGAGCAAGACTTCTTTGTCGGGTTGGTAGCCATCAATCAAACCCAAGATTTCTTGGAGTTGGTTTTCGACTTTTTGGTTGAGGGTCGCGATCGCTTCTACCGAACAAAAGACGAGGTGGGGCGCAGGCTCAAAATCAACGCCGATCACACCGGGGGTTTCTCCCTGGTTTTGAGCAACGACCCAAGCTAAGGCTGCCAGATCTTGTTTATGGTCGGCGACAAATTTTGCTAACTTTTCTTGCCAAGGCCAATTTTTGGGGTCACGGGGAGAATCGTTGGATGCAGTCATGGTATCGGTTCCTTCGCTTTAGCCCTTGGCAGCGCTACTCAACTCACAACCATCAAGCTGGGGGGAGTACGCACGAATTGGCTTT
>CBIHQL010000662.1:0-2654 GCA_966211855.1 uncultured bacterium | reverse complement strand
CACCCAGAACTGGTCACAACCCCGTCAGCAGCGGCAACGACTGGTGTACCTACGGGGCCAGCAATATCTAGCCCTTGGTGCATTCGTCCCCAGCGAGGGCCAAACCCTGAAGTCACAGTTCCGGCGGTGGGCCAAATATAGTCAGGTGCCAAGATGGGTTTTTGTGTGGGTTCTAAGCTCCAATTAAACGTTGAGGAACTATTGGCAACTGGAGTGAAATTTGATCGAGGGCTGGCGATCGCCGGAGTTATAGCATGCCAACTGAGGCTGCTGAACACAACCGGGACGCTAGCGATCCATAAACGAGAAGCTTGAAAAAATTTCATGCGCTGAATCTAGGCTTAACTGGGCTACTATTGCCTCACTCACACCGCAATGAATTCAAAGCGGTCACAAACTGAGTTGTTGAGATCAAATGGAGAATTTCTCGCGATTATCCAGTAATGCCTGAGAAGTTCAATGCCATGTTGATGTCTTGCAACTTAGCTTCCAAGATGCCTGCGATCGCAGCGTAATGAACCCTAGTTCACACGGGTTTGCTTTTAAAGATCGCCAACATTTTCTGCCAAACCTAGCCAGATTTGCGGATGTTTCGTGAGTCAACTGGCAGTTAAGCCAATTTTGTCAGCATAAGAGCTGTGATCTAGTCACGGACTTTAGCGTTCAATTTGTAAATCATTTTCTTGGCGTTCGATCACGATTTCGATGCCGCGCACATCTCGGAAGGAAAACTCAGCACGGCGATCGCGGGCATAATCGATGCGATCGCTGCCTGTGGTGATCCGTTGCTGTTCACCCAACGAGCGGATGGTCATTCGTTCAGGAGCAATGCCTCGGCGGAGCAGATAGTTTCTGGCAGACAAAGCTCGTCGCCGCCCCAAATCTAAGTTGTAGGCATCACTGGCCCGCGGATCGGTGTGACCTTCAATCTCAACGACAATAAACGGGTAATCTCGTAAAACGGTAGCGATTTGGTCGAGCACCGCTGCACTAGCTGGACTGATCGTATCTTCGTCGAGAGCAAAGTGAACATTCCGAGGCACCCGCAACCGGATCGGCTCTGGTGTGGGTATCTCAACCACGGGCGGCTCTGTGGGCGGTGTCTGCGCGATCGGTGGGGTAGTGCAACGGGGCGGCGTGGTTGCCGAGGCTGGAGGATCAACTGAAGCCGCTGAAGAGTCACCAATCGTGGCGATCGCAGCAGGTTCGGAGGTGCCATAGCGAGGATCAGTCGCGATCGCACTAATTTGAGTTCCGGGTTGTAAATCACTCAGCGTCGTGCTGAATTGGCCTTGGTCATCGGTTTCTACCGTCGCGATCGGTTCGGCAAGCGGAGCATAACCCGGAAACAGATTAATTCTTTTCTCAGCGTTGGCTGGAGTGGTAGCCGCAACCCGATATAACGTGACTTGTGAACCCCGGTCAGCTTTTCCGGCGATCGTTACTTGCCCATCAGTCACGGGGAAGTTATTGCGGAGTTGAGGAGCATTAATGGCTGAGTTGGCTGTATCTTGACGACGATTGGCTGAATTGCGCCGTGGGTTGGGGCCATCTCCTCGCTGATAACCTTGAACCCCGACATTATTGCGGGTGTTTAAGTCAATGCTAAGACCTTCAAGATCGTTAAACTGGTTGTTTTCAATGATGTTGCGATCGCTGCGTGGGTAAGCCGCAATCACGACGCCGGGGCCAGTTTGGGGGCCAATTTGGTTGTCGCGTACTTGGTGCTCACTGCCCATGAGGTAAACTGCTGCTCGCCGCAACCGTCGCCCATTAAATTTAAGTTGGTTGTCTTGAATTTGGACAGAACCTTCGGGTTTAAACAAGTAAATACCGCTGCCATCGTTGCCGCAGATCAAGTTAGAGGCGATTTGGGTGCCGCTGATGATGCCTTCCAGACGAATCGCATCGGGCATTCCGGCGATCCCGTTGCCGACAATAATGTTGTCTTGCACCTGTGAGTTTTCGGCGCGCACCCCCGTAATAATGCCGCTGCCATCGTGGTAAGCAATCCGATTTCGGCGGACGGTGGTGTTGACGCCGTTAAAAATCGACACCCCAAAGGCTGAGGTGGGCAGAGGCATATTTTCGTCAGGGGGCAAGCCGAGCCAGTTGTTTTCAATCACCACACCTTGGGGCGGGTTATCGCGTGAGAAGGGGGCATTGCTGGTGGGCGGTTGTTGCTGGCGAGTATCAGGCGGAGGAAAACGGTGGGCAATAAAAATATCAGCAGGTGGTGTGCTGGCGGTGGCGCGGTGGCGCGACGTAAACCCATAAAGACTTAAACCGCGAATCGTGACGCGATCGCTAACGACCGTCAAGCCCCGGAAGATTTCTTGACCAGCAGCGGGCGTGATCGCTATGAGTGGGGTAGGAATGGCAATCTCGGCAGTGGCAGATTGATTGGCGTCGTAACCGGGTTGTGTGGTGCCATCAATCACTAAACCAGGGCTGTCGATCGCAGGCAGTAGGTCTTTGAGATAAATTGTCGTTTCTGTAGATGGCAGATTAAAGGTGATGCGGCTACCATCTGCTGATTCATTCGCCGTTACTTGAGCTTGCTCGTCGGCACTCAATTGTGTAGGGTTGAGCGTGCCATTAACCAGCGCAATCGCTTCTCGGAGCGTCAAGGCTGCATCTGGTTGAATTGGGCC
>CBIHQL010000661.1:0-2655 GCA_966211855.1 uncultured bacterium | reverse complement strand
AGATCTCTAGCCCTACTCATACTGGACTTAGTTTTTAGTCATATTTGTCACTGAACAGGAGACCCAAAAATGGCTCGATTCAATTCTTTCCGGAGTTGTCTATCTCTGACAGTATCTGTATTCGCGGCAATGACAGCCATAGGAAGTATGCCTGCGATCGCCCAAGGCACTCCTAATGCTTCAGGTCGTTTTGCCCCGGTAGATTTGCCATCTCAACAGCTTGAACCCATACCACTCGCCCTACCTGTCTCACAGATGGCGAGCCAACAGCCAGAGATAGAGATTGCGTCAATGCAGGTTCCTGGCTTACCTATGTGGCTTTATCCTTTTGGAACTGTTGTTTTGATCCTAGCTTTTTTGCCTCAGATTGGTTGGATAGCCGGGTTAATCGTTGTTGGAGAACGAGAAGTTGGAATTATCACTAAAAAATTCTCCAGCAAGAATTTACCCGCAGGGAGATTGATTGCCCTGAATGGAGAAGCAGGTTTACAAGCCGATACCCTACCTCCGGGCTGGCATTTTGGCTTCTTCCCCTGGCAGTACAGCGTGCAGAAAGTTCCAGTTGTAGTGATTCCCCAAGATGAAATTGGGTTAATTGTTGCTAATGATGGTGCAGCAATTCCTCCCGAACGCATTTTAGGCAAAGTTGTTGGCTGTGATAACTTCCAGAATGCTCGACAATTCCTCACAAAAGGCGGCGAAAAAGGGCGACAGCTAGCTATCTTAACAACAGGCACTTATCGGATTAATACAGCTCTCTTTTCGGTGATTACATCCAAGAATGCTGCTGCTCATGGCATGACCCAAGGCCAGCTCAAGGTCTACAATGTTAAACCCGATAGAGTCGGCATTGTTACCACATTAGACGGTATCCCAATTGAAGAGGGAGAAATTGCAGGGCCTATCGTTGCAGGACACGACAACTTTCAAAACATCCAAACTTTTATGACTCACGGTGGGCGTAGAGGTTTGCAAGAACAAGTGATTCTTTCCGGTTCCTGGAACCTTAACCCTTGGTTTGTGCAAGTGGAACAAGTACCAATGACAGAAGTGCCAATTGGTTATGTGGGAGTAGTCATTTCTTATGTTGGCAAATCTCACGAGGATGTCAGTGGTGAATCTTTTACTCACGGTAATTTAGTTAACCGAGGAGATAAGGGTGTCTGGATCGAGCCGTTGCACACAGGTAAACATCCCCTCAACAGCAAAATTATGAAGGTGGAGTTGGTTCCGACCACAAATATTGTGATCAATTTCACCTCACGATTTGCAGGAGAGCATGGATACGATTCTTTTTTAGCTGCACTTCAGTTACTTTCCTTTGATGGCTTCACCTTTGATCTAGAAGTATTCCAAGTGATTCATGTTGGTGCAATGGATGCGCCTAAAGTGATCTCGCGGTTGGGTTCGATGCAAAATCTAGTTGATCAAGTGCTGCGTCCTATCGTCGGCAACTACTTCCGTAACTCAGCTCAAGAGTATACAATTCTCGATTTTTTGGTGGCCCGGAGCGAGCGACAAGCAGAAGCAGCAGAGTATGTCCGGCAAGCTTTACGAACTTATGACGTGCAGGCAGTAGATACGCTGATTGGCTTGATATCGCCTCCTCCTGAACTGATGCAAACTTTAACTGACCGTAAGATTGCTCAAGAGCAGGAGAAAACTTATGTCACGCAGCGTATTGCCCAAACTCAACGCCAAGAACTTGTGCGCGAAACAGCCCTAGCAGATATCCAAAAAGAGGTGGTAACGGCGGAACAAGGAGTCAAGATCGCGAAATTACAAGCAGATGCGGCTGTAGAACAGGCAAATGGAGAAGCCGAGGCGATTCGTTTGACAGGAGAGGCAAAAGCGGATGCCTATCAAGCTGGGGTTAGCGCGCTTGGTTCTCAGGCTTATACCGCATTGCAACTCATGCAGGTGATTGGCGATCGTCAAGTGCGAGTTGTGCCTGATGTAGCGGTTAGTGGTAGCAATGGTGCTGGCTTGCTCGATGCCATGATGGGTATGTTGCTCTGGAATCAAACACCCAGTATTGAGGGCAATGGTAATGGTCAGCATCCTGAGGTTGTTAAGGGTCAACTGATCGATGAATCTGAGATCCTTTGAGTTCAACAGTTATTGCTTTAATCCTCACTGTCTGGAACCGTACAATTCTGCGGTTGATAGCACCTTCTGCCAGTACTGCGGCTGTAGTTTGCAACTTGCGAACCGATATCAAGTGATTCAAGTGTTGGGCGAGAGTGTTTATAGCCGAACCCTACTTGCAGTGGATCAAGCTCAAACTGCACTAACGCTATGTGTCATCAAGCAATTTTGGAGTGATGCAAGTGGTTCTCAATGGATAAAATCAATTCGCGATCGCTCTCATCAAGCCTTTCAGCGATTAAAAGCACTAGAACCCTGTACGCAACTCCCTTTATGTTTAGCCCAGTTTGAGCAAGATCAAATTCTCTATCTGGTGCAACAGTATATTCCTGGTGAAAATTTGGCCTTAGCTCTCTCTCAAAAGGGTACATTCAATGCTCAAGAGATTAGACAAATTTTGACAAGCCTGTTGCCTGGAATTCAACAAATTCATGCTTGTGGGGTCATTCACGGTGATATCAAACCAGAAAACATCATTTGCCGAACGCCTGAAATTACCTCCCTTGA
>CBIHQL010000660.1:0-2655 GCA_966211855.1 uncultured bacterium | reverse complement strand
CAGAAGGGTTTGCTTTCACGCTGCGATCGCTCTACGCTCGGTGCGATGACACCGTTAACTGCCTGCCAGAATTTGCGCGATCGCTTGCTTCACGGTGGGGTATTGATATTGGAATCCCTCAGCTTGTGTGTGCTTGGGCAATACTTGCTGACCTTCGAGCACAGCTTTAGCACCATCGCCTAATAGTGCTTCTAAGGCAAACCCAGGTACAGGGAGCCACGAAGGACGCTGTAGCTGATCGCCCAAAGCCTGACAAAACTCAGCCATGCGCACCGGGTTAGGAGCTGTGGCATTGTAGACGCCTTGCATCTCTGGTTGGGTCAGTGCTTGCACAATCAGGTTGAGCAGGTCTTCGCGATGAATCCAAGACACCCATTGCTGGCCTGTCCCCAACGGCCCACCGGCGAAGATTTTGAATGGTGGAATCATCTTTGCGAGCACGCCACCACCAGGCCCTAAGACGATGCCCACCCGCAAAATTACAAGCCGAGTGCCACACTCATTGACAGATTGGGCAGCAGTCTACCAGGCTTGTCAAACTTGAGCTAAAAAGTCTTGACCTGCTGGGCTTGTTTCATCAAATGCAGCCGTTTCGCTGGTGCCGTAATAGCCGATCGCGGAGGCATTGACGAGCACTGAGGGGCGCGGGTTGGCTTGTTGAATCGCGGCTACCAGGTTTTGAGTTGTCAGTTGGCGACTCTGCAGAATTTCTTGTTTGCGAGCGTCAGTCCAGCGACCATCGGCGATCGCCTCTCCTGCCAAGTTCACCACACCATCACACCCCGCGATCGCTTGCTGCCAATCTCCGGGTTGGGTTGGGTCATAGGCCACAATCTGGATTTGCGAAAAGACTGACTTAGGAAATAAGCGCTCAGCCCGTTGTGGTTGACGGGTAAAGATTACGACTTGATGACCTGCCGCCTGCAAGCGTTCGACGAGAGCACTACCCACAAATCCGGTTGCGCCTGTAATTGCTACTTTCATGAACTCTGGCTGTAATAAGTTTTTCTTCCCAAACTTTATTAAAACGTTTACTGAGGCGTTGGTGGCAGTTTCTCACCCTTCAAAACCTCGACTTGACTGCACCCATTCCAACGGTAAAGCACATGTTGTGACAGCCCAAAACAGCGCCCAGACTCTTGTCCCAGCACCCTCAGCCGCACTACGAAATTAGAAGTTTTAGCGGTTTAGGCCATTAGCATTCTTATTGAGGATGGTGTTGATGAGATCTAGACGTTTGCGTTGCTGCAACCATTGTTGGCACACTTCTTCAACCAGGTGTTGTTCAGCGGTGGTTAGGTGCTCATCCCACTCCTGAGCCGCCAAAATTTTTGCTACTTGAGCTGCTTTGTGATAATGCACACCATATCTAACTAACTCGTTATGAAAAAGTTTTTCGCGTTCTGGGGCAGAGTTTAGAATTAAAGGCTTTTTAAACATGAGTAGCTAACAACAGGGAATGATCGAACAACGCCGATTTCTCTGAGAAATATAAAGGTCGTTATGTTCGCTGCCCTCTCTCTAGGGGTAGGAGTTTGGTTTCTACCCTGACGCGGTACAGAATCCTCAAGCCAAGAGTTAGACAAAACCTAATATATTGAGGGAAGAAATCAAAACTTATGCCTTTGGTCGGCTTGAAACCTTGCTTGCTTCAGTCTTCAACGCGTTCTCACTTTATCCACTTTGGCTTCAGATTGGCTTTGTAGCTGTCTGGCTGGGTGCCATCGTTGCCTTTGCAGAATGGTTGGGCCGTCATGCGATCGCAGACCCCGAAATTTCGCGTAAGGTGGTTCACATTGGGGTGGGTAATGTCATTTTGCTGGCTTGGTGGTTGCAGATGCCCGCATGGGTCGGCATTAGCGCCTCAATCTTAGCGAGTGCGATCGCCTTCACATCTTATTTCGTGCCGATTTTGCCCAGTATGAATAGTGTCGGGCGGCAAAGTTGGGGCACCTTTTTTTACGCCGTGAGTATTGGCACCTTGATTGCTTGGTTCTGGCCTATTCATCAACCCCAATATGCAGCGTTGGGTATTTTGGTCATGACCTGGGGAGATGGTCTAGCAGCGCTATTTGGTCAACGCTTTGGTCGTCACCCCTACAAAATTGGAGATATTAAAAAAAGCTGGGAAGGCTCACTAGCCATGGCCTTAGTAACCTATGGTGTAAGCGCTGCAATTTTGCTGGGTGTGCAAGGTAATCATTGGCAAACTTGGCTTATCCCGGTCATTGTAGCGATCGCAGCCACAGCGTTAGAAGCGTTCTCTAAATTTGGGATTGATAACTTAACGGTTCCTATCGGTAGTGCGGCTCTTTGCTTTGCGCTTTCACGGCTCTTTCCCCTTTGATGCAGCGTCTACATGCCTGAGCATGCCGTTTGCAGGGTGCTACTCGATGATGACCAGCCCTCCAGAGTGCTGAAGCCATCTAAAGCAAAAACCTTGTTTTGTGGGTCTTTCTAGAGATAGACCCTACCATAAGAAAAATAGTCTCTCATGATAGAGACATCCTAACTAAGCTCTAAGGGACGATGATTATGCTCCTTAGAAAATTCTTATATCAGTCATTTTTATTACAAATCTTTAAGCTATGCATTTAGTAGGTCGCCTTTACCACGATTTTTTTGACTTTCAGATTCCTGTATTGCGCTTAAAAT
>CBIHQL010000659.1:0-2657 GCA_966211855.1 uncultured bacterium | reverse complement strand
AATCAACGGTTAGATCTGCATCAATCAAATGAGCTGCTGCAAACGGAGCTTGCCGGACGATATAGCAAAGCTTGGTAGAGCAGTGGGCAAAGAAGTGCTCCCCGTCAGACAGCAAGTAGTTAAACGTACCCCGACTCGCGATCGCCTGGGTGACCGTTTGCAGCACAGGGTACAGTTGACTCAACGGTGGTTTCTCGTCGGGAAAGGCTTGCCGCAGAGTATCAAGAATTAAGCAAAAAGCACGTTCACTATCGGTTTGACCGACGGGACGATAAAACCCAGCCGTATCAGGGTAGAAGTCAGGCAGGTCGCCATTGTGCGCAAAGATCCAATAGTGCCCCCACAACTCTCGCCGAAAGGGGTGACAATTTTCTAAGGCCACAGACCCGAAGGTTGCTTTACGAATATGGGCAATGACATGCGTAGATTTAATCGGGTAGTGCCGCACCAGCTCAGCAATCGGGGAAACGCAAGACGGTTTGTCGTCAAGAAATAGGCGACATCCCAGCCCTTCAAAAAAGGCAATGCCCCAACCATCTTGATGCTCGTCGGTTTTGCCACCTCGTGCCGAAAACCCCTCGAAAGAAAAGCAAATATCTGTCGGTACGTTGCAGTTCATCCCCAGCAATTGACACATAGCAGCAGAATTTTGGTAATGCTTAAACACTTGTGTCCTTGATTGTAGTCCGATCGCATTCCAAACCTGTGTCTTAGAATGAGCGTACCTTTTGAGATTAGCTAAGAGTTATTCACCCATGAGTCACTTATCTTTGAGTCGCCTACTGTCTGGGAGTATCTTGATTGCCTCTCTACTCTGGATGCCGTCTTTACAGGCCCAAGTACAGTTGCCCCAAGTCTTGAAAAATACGCCTCAATCTCGCCTGCAGTTCTCTCCTTATACAGTTGGGTCTGTGATCTCTGGAGCTGGAAACCGGGTCTATGTTCTTTCGGCGCAAAAGGGTCAACAGCTACGAGTAGATGTTCACAGTACCGGAGCCAGAGCTTTTATCACGGTGTTCGATGGAGCAGGTAAGGAGCTGGCGACGTTAACCGATCGCTCACAGCCCTTCGTGTACGAACTGCCCAAAACTGGCAACTATTATATTTTCTGCTACAGCGGCCCTACCACTCACTTTTATGATTTCACGGTTAGAGTCGATTGATGGCTCTTCGGTTTCTCGATCTGTGCAGGAGGGTTAGACAACCCAAAACGATCGAGCAACGTTGCCACTCCAATTGAGACAACTCCTCCGATTGCTAAACCAATCACCAGCAAAATCAGATAGAGCCGCTGAAAGCTTCGCTGCGTCGCTTGGATCTGAGCTTGTCGAGCTTCTGAGAGTTCTGTTGATTCCACCACCTCTACTGATTCGACGACCTCAATCGGCTCTGGAGTGGGTGAAGGCGATCGCGAACCATTGCCAGAGTCATCAATAGGATGATGGTGGGAGTTGTTTGAAGGAGGCTGATTCATTGCTTGATCCCGACACGTCGTAATAGTCCACGATTAGCTTACAACCACTGCAACGGATCGAGGTGGTAATAGCTTTTTAGTTGCGCATAGAGTGCTGAGTGCTGCTTGCTCAAAGCTTGTGGTTTCTCGAAGAATGTCTCTGTAGCAACCGCAAAAAATTCCGCCGGATTGGTTGCACCATAGCTGTCAATCACAGTTCTTGCCCCTCTAGCTACATCTCGGCACAGTTGTTGATATTCAGCACCCATCACTTCAGCCCAACTTTGGTAGTCAGAGCGCCGTGGCAAATAAGGTACTCCCTCAGCACTCCCATCCTCTTGGTCTAATTGATGAGCAAATTCATGCAACACAACGTTATGCCCATCTCGCCAATTTTGCGCATCTCGCTGCACTTGCTCCCAAGACAACACCACTTGATCGCGAGACCACGATTCCCCCAGTCTAGCAACTCGCCGTTCTTCAACCACATAATTTCCGGCGATCGCTGTTTCCTCCACAAAATAGGTGCTTGGATATACTAATACCGATCGCAATTTAGAAAAATATGTCCCATGCTCGTTCAGCAACAGCAGACACGCTACAGCCGCGATCGCTACTCGCATTTCTTCGGTTACCTGCAACCCTACACAGCCAATAAACTGCTTCTCTGCTAAAAACACTTGAATGTGGCCTTGTAGCCGTTTTCGTTCATCGACACTCAAGCGTGGATAGATGGGTAAATAGTTCTCAACGATGGCAGCCCAAAGAGGTGTAAAAGGTCGGCGTTGCCAGCGATCGCGTTGCCACTGCATAAGCATGGGACTGATGAGAATTCCAATAATCACCAGTCCAATCACGACAAAAACAATGACCGCTTCTACCATCATTTATTATCACGTATGCTCGCGATCGAGATCTAATGTGGCGATCGCCTAACCATCCTACAGCCGAGACTAAATCTAGTGTAGAGCTTGTGAGCCTAACAATGATCATTAGCAATGCGACCATCCCAAAGCGTTGTTTTACAGAATATCGCTCCGTCCAGTTTGGCTCCCTCTAGACGCGACAACTCTAAATTAGCTTCAGTTAAGTTTGCACCCTGTAAATTAACACCAGCCAGCCCTACCCGTTTTCCATCAGGGAAGCAATCGAGACATACTAAGTTAGCTCGCGTTAAATTCGCTTTATAGAAACTCGCACCAGA
>CBIHQL010000658.1:0-2662 GCA_966211855.1 uncultured bacterium | reverse complement strand
ACCTAGAGGTTAATCAGTTAGACTTTGAACAATTCTTAAAGAACTATGTGTTAACAACCTCCATTATTTATTGGTGAGGTTTCTATTTCTAACCTAGATATTTGTAAGCTTTCAAAGCTGGTTTAAGCGTTAATGCTTGAGCCAGCTTTGCTTATAGGAGCGATCGCAGCGTGATCCCCAAATCTTCTTTATTTTTCTGTCTTCATGAGATGTAGAAATTACTCACGTGCTTTTACGGGGCTTAAGCAAGCAGCCTAATAGAATTCCGTAGACACGCGCATTCACCCTACCAAAGCAATTCCTAGAATCAATGGACATTGAGGTCGAAGCGAATTGGCAAACTCACTACCCCCTCTAACCCCCAGAAGGTAGGCAAGCGATGAAACTACAACTCAAGCATTGGAAACGGTTAAGTCTACAACTGATCTTAGAAATGCTGATGTTTGTAGCACCTGTCAACCTAGATTATTTAGGGGTTGTAGGTGAATATCTAGCGGACTGTCACCGCGAGCAAGCTGAGTTTGTTGCATAACCTTTGCCTTAAACCCTGTTGAATTTTTCAGCGTATTGTTTTTGCACCTTTTAGTGATCCAAATCTGCGAGTCATTTCTATGCATCTAACGTTTGACGCGACTAACTATCTGTTTCTGATTGCTTTTGCTGGCACTACTGCTTATAGCTACTGGTTGATTGGTGAAGCAGAAAGACAAAGCCGGAGACAACAGCCGTAATTGATTCAATTTGGGTTTGAAGACCTCAAGGGCAAAGCATTCGGACAATTATTTCTTGATGTTGCTGAGCAATTATTTCTCGAATGCTTTGCCCCTAACGCTCGGTATGATGACAGGAGCGATCGCAGCTCAACGAATTTCCCATCAGGATTACGCGCATGGCAACACCGACATCAAATGAGCGACCAACCCGCAGAGATTGGCGATTGGGGCTGTTAATCTTGGCAAGTGGAGTTTTGGTGCCTTTGGCGATCGCAGGAACTGACTCTAAAGCGGTCTTGGTGGGTGCCTTGATCGGTGTGGCACTCTATCAAATACGAGGACGGCGACCTGCGGTGAAAGCAGACTGGTTAGAGCGCCCGACAGATTTAGAATAATTGCTGCATTTAGAAGGCTTACAGGCCGAACCCATTCCGCAGTAACATGAGGATTGCTCAATTTAGCTGAAGCAGCAGAAGCCTCACGCCAAATTAGATTATGGCGTGAGATGAATGCGAGTGAGTTGAGGAGCCTCCCCAGAGTCGAATTCCCGGCACAGCGTGGAACAGCGACGGGGAGAGCGCCGAAACGAGCCAACTCTTGATAAAATTGAGCCATCTTGACCCTCCATGCCATCAGCGATAACCAAGCTAATCGGTACAGGTTGCAAGAAAAAGTATGGGTCTTGGGAACCAGGACTCCTACCCTTGGAGGCAATGTAAGACCCATAGAGCTACGGAGTTCTGGAGGCGGTTGCCGATGAATTGGGAAGCCCGTGCTGTACCGCAGGTCAGCGTCGGGTAGTTCACGAACCTTCATTCGCTGCCACTATGCCTAGCGCTTACGTGATTGGGTTGGGAAAGTCTGGGATCGCCGCTGCAAAACTCTTACAGCGGGAAGGCTGGCAAGTCACGTTAAGCGATCGCGGCAATTCTGAAAGCCTCCAGCAGCAACAACAGGCTCTAGCGAGTGAAGGAATTACGGTCAAACTCGGTGATAGTTTTGATCCCCAAGTTGCATCTCCTCAGTTGGTTGTTGTCAGCCCAGGCGTTCCGTGGGATGTGCCCAGTTTGGTTAAGGCTAGAGAACTAGGCATCAAAACCATTGGCGAGATGGAGTTGGCGTGGCAGCACCTCAGCGATCGCCCGTGGGTTGGTATAACTGGCACCAATGGTAAGACCACAACCACAGCCTTAATTGCAGCTATCTTTCAGGCAGCGGGGTTTCATGCACCTGCATTTGGCAATATTGGCTATGCCGCTTGCGAAGTTGCCCTAGCAGATCAGTTACCCGACTGGGCGATCGCCGAACTCAGCAGCTACCAAATTGAAGCGTCTCCCGCCGTTGCTCCTCAGATCGGAGTTTGGACGACCTTTACCCCCGACCATTTAGCGCGCCACAAAACCTTAGAGAAGTACTACGACATCAAAGCCCATCTGCTGCGACAATCTCAGCACCAAGTCTTTAACGGCGATGACCCTTATTTGCGGCAAGTCGGCACCAGTCAATGGCCTGAGGCTTACTGGACGAGCGTCAAAGGCAAATCAGAACTGATCGGTGATCCGGCAAAAGGCACTTATATCGAAGACGGCTGGGTGATTGCGCTTGGCGAACCGATTCTGCCTGCTGATACCCTCCGAATGCCGGGAGCCCACAATCAGCAGAACCTGTTGATGGCTGTCGCGGCGGCTCGTTTGGCTGGAATTAGTAAAGAAGCGATTACCAAAGCGATCGCCAATTTCCCAGGCGTGCCGCACCGTCTCGAACATATCTGCACGTGGCAGGGTATCGAGTTCATCAATGACAGCAAAGCCACCAACTACGATGCGGCTGAGGTGGGGTTAGCCTCGGTGGAAGCTCCGACAATTTTGATTGCGGGGGGTGAAGCCAAAGAAGGTGAAGATCAAGGCTGGTTGCAACAAATCCAAGCTAAAGCCGCTGCCGTATTACTG
>CBIHQL010000657.1:0-2670 GCA_966211855.1 uncultured bacterium | reverse complement strand
ACTCACTCAACTGTTGTGGTCGCTCTTAAAAATGACTCCAACACCTTTATTTTTTGCGGTGGTCGTGCTGAGTTCTTGGTGTGGTGGTTGGCGAGCGGGGTTATTTGCAACAGGGTTATCTATTCCATCCATTAACTATTTTTTGATGCACCCTATCTTTCCTCTTGCAGTGACCTGGGCAAATGTATTGTTGCTAGGCATCTTTACAGGCATTGCCTTACTAATCAGTTGGCTGAATGATGCTCGGATTCAATCAGAAGCGAAACTTCAGCAAAATCAGGAGTACTATCGCCTGATGATGGAAGGGGTCAAAAACTTTGAGATTTTTGTCCTTGATGCTCAAGGGTATATTCTGCGCTGCAATGCGGGAGTCGAAGAGGTTAAGGGGTATCAAGTGCAGGATCTCTTAGGGCAGCATATCTCCTGCTTCTATCCTCCTGAAGCGATCGCCCAAGGTTGCCCTCAGCACGCATTAGAAATAGCCACAATCAATGGTCGGTTTGCAGAAGAAGGGTGGCGGGTCCGTAAAGATGGTTCCCGTTTTTGGGCGGAGGTCATGATTACAGCCTTACGAGACCAGAAGGGACAGTTACAAGGCTTTTTGAAGTTCACCTATGATGCTAGCGATCGCAAGCAAGCAGAAGATGAACTGCGGCGATCGCTCAAAGATCTCTCAGACCTCAAATACGCTTTAGATAAAGCAGCGATCGTGGCGACGACAGATGCACATGGCAAGATTACCGATGTCAATGATAAGTTTTGCCAAATCTCTCAATACTCACGAGAAGAACTCATCGGTCAAGACCATCGACTCATCAACTCTGGCTATCATCCGAAAACTTTTTTCAAACATCTGTGGTCTACGATCGCCGCAGGGCAGGTGTGGCATGGTGAGATTAAGAACCGAGCCAAAGACGGCAGTACTTATTGTGTTGATACTACAATTGTTCCATTTTTAGATGAGGCAAATAAACCAGCTCGTTATTTGGTAATTCGGTTTGATATTACAGAGCGCAAACGTGTCGAATCTGCCTTGCAAGTGGCTCAAGCCAATTTAGAAGCCCGAGTGGAGCGACGCACTGCCGAGCTTGCTAATGCCAACGCCCAACTCCAGGCTGAAGTGGTGAGTCGCAGACAGACACAACAGGTTTTAGAGCAGCAGACTATCCGATTGATAGAACAAGCCCAACTGCTAGACCTAGCGCATGACAGCATTATGGCGCGCCAACTAGACGATAATGCGATCGCCTTTTGGAACCAAGGTGCAGAGCAAATGTATGGCTGGACGAAAGCCGAAGTGATCGGGGTTAATGCTCACCATTTGTTGCAAACCCAGTTTCCGATACCACCCGCAGAGATTCATGCGCTCTTGGTTGAGCATGGTTATTGGGAAGGGGAACTCATGCAGACCAAGCGAGATGGCACCCGTTGCATCGTTGCAGCTCGTTGGGCATTGCAATGCGATCGCCAAGGTCAGCCTATTTCTGTGCTCGAAATCAACAATGACATTACCACTCAAAAGCAAATTGCCGAGTCTCTGCAACAGCAGCGCAGTTTTTTAGATGCCGTCTTAGAAAATATTGAAGATGGCATTGTGGCCTGTGATGCTCAAGGGAGATTGAGCTTTTTTAACCGGGCAGCTCGTGAGTTTCATGATTTGCCTGCAGAACAACTAGAGCCAGAGGAGTTGGCACAGCATTACAGTCTCTACTATCCTGACGGAAAAACGCTCTTACAGCAACAAGATATCCCTGTGTTGCGGGCGCTGCGAGGGGAGCGAGTGCAGGATGTTGAAGTGGTCATCAAACCGACAACCCGCAAGCAACGAACTCTGCTGGTCAGTGGTCGTTCTATTATTGATGCTCAAGGGCAAAAGCTGGGTGCTGTGGTGAGTATGCATGATATCACTGAGTACCAGCGAGTAGAAACTTCTCTGCGCGAGTATACCCGTCAACTTCAGCAGTCTTTGAGCTTTGAAGCCATGCTCAAGCGCATCACGGATAAGGTGCGAGATAGTCTGGATGAGGCACAGATTTTACAAGCCGTTGTGCTGGAGTTGGGGCGAGAACTTCAAGCTCTCTGTTGCGATACGGCATTCTACGATCTCAAGCAGGGCACGTCTACAATTTCTCACGAGTATTCTCCGACCCTACCCTCTGCTCTAGGGTATGTTTTCAAGATGTCCAATTTTGCAGAAGGCTATAAGCAGTTGTTGGAGGGGCAGGAGTTTCAATTTTGTAGTTTGTCGCATACATCCAAACGGGGGCAATTAGCAACTCTCGCGTGCCCCATCCTGGATGATCAAGGAATTATTGGCGACCTCTGGTTATTTAAACCCAGAGAGATTGGTTTTGGCGAGTTAGAAGTTCGTTTGGTGCAGCAGGTTGCCAACCAATGTGCGATCGCTCTCCGTCAAGCTCGTCTTTATCAAGCGTCTCAAGCCCAGGTCAAAACATTAGAGCGGCTTAACTGGCTCAAAGACGACTTTCTCAGTACCGTCTCTCACGAGCTGCGCACCCCAGTTTCTAATATGCAAATGTCGATCCGCATGTTGCAGATTGTGATGCAGACAGAACAGCCAACCCCACAGCAGCAGCAGAAAGCAACTCAATATTTGCAAATTCTCACCAATGAATGTCATCGCGAAATTAGTCTGATCAACGACTTGCT
>CBIHQL010000656.1:0-2671 GCA_966211855.1 uncultured bacterium | reverse complement strand
TAGCGCCTCTCGATCAACCCGAAACTTGGGCGATCGCGCGGCGGTTGTTGACGTTGCAATGGGGCGACCTCAACGCCTATCTAGTGGCGATTTTTTGCTTGATGGGGGTGTGGCCCATGATCTTTGCTTGCCTGATGTTTTTTGACGGCAGAATGCAGCAAATTCCGGCTTGGCCTTACTTCCTTGGTTCTAACGGCACTGGGGTGTTGTGTCTGTTGCCTTACTTAATCTTGCGCCAACCCAATCAGGAGTTTCGGGGGGCAAAAGATGGGTGGTTACAACAACTCGACAAGCGATCGTTTGGGATCGGTCTACTGGTCACAACGATCGGTCTGTTTGCTTATGCGTTTTTGGTCGGGGATTGGGCAGATTTTGTCTATCAATGGCATACTGTGCAATTCGTTCACTTGATCACTATCGACTTTTGCTTGATGTGCCTGATCTTCCCAATTTCCACGCTGCTTGCGGATGACATGGCACGCCGACAATTTACCAACTCAACCTGGTTTTGGATTGCTTCTTTGGTGCCGCTCTTTGGCCCCCTAACTTATTTGTGTGTGCGATCGCCTCTAGCCGAATCAGATGCTAGCGCTGTACCAGCGGTTGACCATCCTTATGCATCAGGTCACGGTTGATTGCTTACCAACAACCAGCAGGCGAATCACCGAAAGGCTAAGAATAATCAAAAACAAAACCAAGCCGATCGCGCAGGCGTAGCTAATTTCTAAATCTTGAAAGGCTTGCTCGTAGAGATAATAAACAATGGTTTTTGAGCTGTTGAGTGGCCCCCCTTGCGTCATGATGAACACTTCTTCAAAGACCTTGGTCGCAGAAATAGCCGAGATCACCGCCACTAAAAACAGGTAAGGCTTCATCAATGGCACGGTGATATCCCAATGTTTTTTCCAGCCATCTGAGCCATCGATCGCGGCGGCTTCGTACAAGTCTGCCGGAATGGCCTGCAACCCAGCCAGGTAAATCACCATGTAGTAGCCCAACCCCTTCCAGACGGTGACTGCCATAACGCTAAATAGCGACAAGTTAGGACTCGTTAACCAAGGAATTCCATCTTGGAATCCAACTGATCTGAGGAATTGATTTAAGAGGCCGTTGTCAGCATAAAGCCAGCGCCACGCAATCCCTGCCACCACCATCGGGATCACAACGGGGGTGTAGTAGGCCACCCGAAACCAGCGAATGCCACGCAGTTTTTGGTTGACCAAGATTGCTAACACCAAGGGTAGAGCTACCAAAATCGGCACGACGCAAACAAGGTAGAGAATCGTATTTTTTAAGGTTTGCCAGAAAACCGGATCAGCCATTAATCGCTGTAAGTTTTTCAACCCAATCCACTGCGGAGGTTGGGTCAGGTCGTATTCGTAGCGAGTAAAGCTGAGGTAAAACGCCTGTAAAGCGGGCCAAAACACAGTCAGGCTCAGCACCAACAGCGCTGGCAACAAGAATAGATAGGGGGTGAAGTGCGGTTTGAAGATGCCGTCTTTAGAGATGAGCTTCTGCATGGTTGCCATTCTGGACAATGTGATGGCCTGCATTGCGGATCATAACGGTTGCTGCGTCTGTTGCGGCGCTCGCCCCCGCCCCATCAAGTCATTGAGCAATAAAATCATTTGCGACTCTAGCCCGAATTCTCTCCATTTCAGCAACTGAGATATCGCGACTCGACACCAAAACGAGCAGTTGATCGCCCAAGGCAGAGCAGATCATAAACACCGACACGCTAGAGCGGCTGTTGAGATCGCCATAGGCAACTAAACCGTTCGCGCCTCGATTTTTAAACTGCTGGCGAGCTAAACTTTGCTGAGCTTTGGTGACACACTCAGCAGCAGAGAAAGTATTGGTAGGTAACCAACCCGACCAGGCACCTCCTAGCCCACTGGCCCAAGCAGGCAAACCACTGGAACTGGCGAGACAACAGCCTAAGGCGATCGCAACCCAAGCGGTCTGACTTTGCAGTGGCTTTTGGGGTAACAGGTTAAACCAGCAGCGGTGCTTGTTATGGAGTTTGGCAAATGTCCGTAAACGCGTTAACTTCATCGCCATCCTGCTAGTTAGAACTGATTGTAATTGTCCTAACTGCAAAACCCACTAGACAAGCACCTTTAGGCTAAAAAATGCTGGGTTCGCTCAAGCGACTTGCCAACCTGGAATGGGTTTGCAGCTCATCAGTTGTTGCCACACTTGCTTTAGCACTTTGGCGACTAAAATCCGTTCGGCGATCGAAGGGTAAGCTTTCTCAAACAACGGTGCAACTTGCTCAGCGATCGCGGGAGAAATACCATAAGCGATCAGTTCTTGCTCATAGGCTTGGTGACGCTGCTCTTGTACAGGATCGCGGCCTTGAGCAAGTAACGCTAGGTATTCTTCATCGGACATACCCAGATCAATAATTTGGGGTGCGTGGCTCTGCAACTGAGGATGGTGCACGATTTAGCTCTAAATTGACGAATTGATGATTCATTCACCACTACTGAGCAAATTTGTGACGAACCGAGAAATCTGCTGAGAGCGTTGAATTGTTATTCATCATGCCCGATTTAGTCAGCAATTCACCACCGTAAAATAGCTGCTTTAAGCCCCGTACTTTTTAGTAAGGATTGCTGGGTGAGGTAACTTTTAATGCAGTTAAATTATCTTTTCACCGTTGGTCTTT
>CBIHQL010000655.1:0-2683 GCA_966211855.1 uncultured bacterium | reverse complement strand
TGGCTGGACGGACGAGGAAATTAATATTTTGGAGTTTGCCCAACGGTTGCAAGATGCGGGGGCTCAAATGATTACGGTGCATGCCCGCACTCGCGCTCAAGGCTACAACGGCTCTGCTAAGTGGGAGTGGATTGGTCGGGTTAAATCAGCACTGACGATTCCGGTGATTGCTAACGGGGATATTTTCTCGGTAGAGGCGGCGGTGCAATGTCTAGAGCAGACTGGAGCAGATGGGGTGATGTGTTCGCGAGGCACGCTGGGCTACCCGTTTCTAGCCGGAGAGATTGATTATTTCCTCAAAACGGGGCTATTGCGAACCCCACCCACTGTGATTGAACGGTTGCAGTGCGCCCGTGAGCATTTACAAGCGCTGTGGGAGTACAAGGGCGATCGCGGTATTCGGCAGGCGCGTAAGCACATGGCTTGGTATAGCAAGGGGTTTGTCGGGGCGGCGGAGTTGCGCAATCAGTTGTGCTTGATTGAGACGGTGGAGCAAGGGTTGGATTTGTTAAATGGGGCGATCGCAACTCTTGAAGGTGATAGTTCTACGCAGCTAGAAGCACCTCTGATTTCAGCGATCGCTTAATACAACTACGCAATCCTTTAAGTTTTGCGGCAAACTGTTGCAAAAGCATACAGACGTGGAATCCTAACTCTACAGCCTTTTTCCACGAACTGAATGTCTATGCACGAGCCAGACATAACAGAGAATCACATGTCTCGCGATTTGGTTGATGAGTCGGCCTGGTTATCGGAAGGTACTCTGCTCAACCGAATGACCAATCGCATTCGACGATCGCTAGAGCTGCCTGAAATTCTCACAGCGACTGTGGCTGAGATGCGATCATTCTTGGGAACCGATCGGGTCAAGATTTATCGTTTTCATCCTGATGGCAGCGGTGAAGTGATTGCTGAGTCCATTTATCAAGACCGATTGCCTTCGTTAATAGGGTTGAATTTCCCGGCAAGTGATATCCCAGAGGAGTCACGGGAAATGTTTATCAAAGCCCGTCAACGCGTAATTGTGGATGTCACGACGCAGCAAATTAGTCTCAGTCGCTTGAATAGCTCAGAAACAGAGCTAGACCAGGCAGTGGTTGAACTAATTGAACGCCCCGTCGAACCCTGTCATGTCGAATACCTGACCGGACTGGGGGTGAAGTCTTCGTTGGTGGTGCCAATTTTGCATCAAAAGCAACTGTGGGGGTTGTTGGTTTCCCATCATGCTGAGGCCAAGGCATTTTCGGATGAAACGTTAGAAATTGTGCAGATGATTGCCGATCAAGTGTCGATCGCGATCGCCCAATCAATGCTGCTGAGTCAAGCGCGAGAGCAGGCTCACCGAGAAGCACTCATCAACCAAATCTCAACACTGCTGCACGCTCCGCTCAACATTCAAGAAATGCTCCAAGGTGTTTTAGAGCAAGTCGTGAAAGCAGTTCAGGGTTCAGGCGGTCGGCTTTATCTACCTGCCAATGAGTTATCGTCTGTACCCCATCTCTATACTTGTGGGCCTCAGCCTGGGCTTGCTGGCCTGACTGCAGATCTTTTAGAAGGCACAGAGTTTTGGCAGCAACTTCTAGGCGAGCAAGAAACGCGATCGCTCTCCTCTCGATCAACGTCAGAAATTCCCCCTTCGCCTGCCCTCAACCTCGCCACCTTATTAGGAGACGATCTGCCTGCCGTCGTGGGTGAAGTGCAGCCCTTAGTGCAGCAAGCGAGTGCGGCAATGCAAGTGGTCACCGATCTCTACCAAGAACCTGTTCTGTCACCTTTATGGCCTGCTTTTACAGAAACCGAAGTTCGTGGTCTGTTAGTCATGCCTTTGCGCTATGGGCAAGAATTTTTGGGGTGCTTGACCATTTTCCGCAATGAGATTGAAACCGAAACCTTATGGGCAGGCCGTTGGGACTCTGATCAGCGGCAAGAGCGTCCTCGTGGCTCATTTGCGGCTTGGCGAGAACTCAAGAGCGGGCAAGCACAACCGTGGTCACTAGACGAGATCGGCCTGATTCAAGCCTTAGGTGCTCATTTGTCGATGGCAGTCATGCAAAATCGCTTGTACCAATGCGAACGCAAACAACGTTTATTGGTTGAGATGCGTAATCAAGAGCTCAATTCTGCACGGGCAGTTGCCGAAGAAGCCAGTCGCCTCAAATCAGATTTTCTGTCGTCTACCAGCCACGAGCTACGTACACCTCTCGCCTCAACCCTCAACTACCTGAAGTTACTCAAAGAAGGCTTTTATGACAATGAAGAAGAGTTGAAAGAATATATCCAGGTGGCTTATCAGGCGGCAGAAAATCTCGTAGCGATCATCAATGATGTCTTAGATATCGCCAAGATTGAAGCCGGACGCATGAGTGTCAATTTAGAGTTTGTCAACTTGCCCAACCTGCTGCAAGAAGAACGCAACCTCTTCAATTTAGAAAGCCACCGCAAAGGACTTGATCTGATCATCGACTGTGATGTTGAGCAGGTGTATGCCGATAAGGTCAAACTGCGGCAAGTCTTAACCAATTTGCTATCCAATGCGCTCAAGTTTACGAGCCAAGGTTCGGTTCATCTCCAAGCCCGATGCTGCCCACAAACCGCTTCTCAAGCATCCTGTATCAAAATTTCGGTTGCCGATACTGGTATTGGCATTGATGTCAATAAGCGTGATCTGTTGTTTGAGCCGTTT
>CBIHQL010000654.1:0-2683 GCA_966211855.1 uncultured bacterium | reverse complement strand
GCAAAGCAACCATTGGTTTTAGATTCGCCAGGTGTATTGCCACCACGACCTGCGTTTTTAAGTTCGTCAGAGGTCGGTTTCTCGTCGGCGTTGGGCTTTGAACCAGCATTATCTTTTATCAAATCAGGAATCTGATCTTCGCTCTTGGGAAGTTCTGGAGCTTTGTCCTCAGCTTTAGCAGGTGCAGCCGGTGCTTTATCTTCAACCTTCACAGATTCTGGAGCTTTATCCTCGGCTTTAGCGGGTGCAGCCGGTGCTTTATCTTCAGCTTTCACAGATTCTGGAGCCTTGTCCTCGGCTTTAGCGGGTGCAGCCGGTGCTTTATCTTCAGCTTTGTCCTGCTTAGTTTCGTTAGAGTTGGAGTTGGACTCAGCATTTTTGGGGGCTTGGACAGTGTTAACGCTAGTCGCCGCTTGCCCTGCTTGGTTAACTTGGCTAGGAGTTGTTTGGGATGTAGAGCCACCCTTAGCTGCGTAACTGGGATGAGCATTCACTAGGGTAGTACCCATGACAGTCGCGATCGCTAAAGCAGAGAGTAGTTTCGTCGATTGCATTAGTAAGTCCTTTAGGGGTTCAGTTGTAGAAGCTAGAGAATCAGCAGCTTCAAAAAAAGCAGAGCAAGTACTGACAAATTTATAGTTATTTTTAATACCGCACATCAACAGTATCTGCGTATAATTAGCGGTAAGCTCACAAATCTACCCTTTAGGTTCCAGCGAGTTTACGCCATCTTCAAACTCAAGATTTGCACCGAAGCTCTTGCCTTTAATGGCAAAGTAGTAGATAGAATCGGCTAGACGGAATGGCAGTCACGGATACAGATGTCTAAAGAGACGCTTTTCGCCCTCTCCCTATTTCCCTATCTAGGGTTTTTGTGGTTTTTGACTCGCTCTGGTCAAACGCCCCGGCTAGCGCTGGTGGGGTTTTACTGCACGCTAGTCTTTGTGGCAGTAACAATTCCAGCAGGGATCTATGCCAAAGTTGTCTATGGATCTGAATTGGCAAATGTTGATTGGCTGCATGGTGGCGCTGAGTTTTTTCTCACCCTGTCGAATATCTTGGTGGTACTAGGGTTTCGGCAAGCCATTGTTGAAAAACGGCGATCGCTGTCTTAACCCTATCTAAGAGCTACGGCCTCAGAAACAACCGATAGGGGCGCTCTCCGCTATAGTGGGAAAGAAATTGCTCCATCTTAGAGATCGGGTGACTCAGCTTTGCAGATCACTTTCTTAGGAACTAGTTCTGGTGTGCCAACGCGATCGCGTAACGTCTCTAGCGTGGCGCTCCGTTTACCCCAACGCGCTGAAGTTTGGCTATTTGACTGTGGTGAGGGAACCCAGCATCAATTTCTGCGAAGCGAGTTGAAAGTCAGCCAAATTAGTCGCATCTTCATTACCCACCTCCACGGGGATCATATTTTTGGCTTGATGGGCTTGTTAGCAAGTTGTGGTTTAGCTGGCAGCCCCACCCGCATTGATATCTATGGCCCACCTGGGTTAGACGAATATTTGCGAGCTTCTGGACGGTATTCGCAAACACACTTTTCTTACCCGGTGAAAGTGCATACGGTGCAACCCGGCTTGGTTTATGAAGACGAAGAATTTTTCGTCACTTGTGCGCCCCTCAAGCATCGGGTCACTAGCTATGGCTATCGAGTCACCGAACGCGATCGCCCCGGTCGATTCAATGTTGAGAAAGCAACAGCGCTTGGCATCCCCTCTGGCCCCCTTTACGGCAAGCTAAAACGCGGCGAATGGGTAACCTTGCCCGATGGTCGTCGCATCAATGGAGCTGAGCTGTGCGGCCCTACCGAAACTGGGCGCAAGGTTGCCTACTGCACCGATACCATCTTTTGTGATAGTGCCGTTGAGCTATCGCAGGATGTGGATGTCGTCATTCACGAAGCTACCTTTGCCCACCAAGATGCTGAGCTAGCCTACCAACGTCTCCATTCGACCTCAACTATGGCAGCTCAAGTGGCTTTAGCGGCTCAAGCCAAGCAGTTAATCATGACGCACTTTAGCCCTCGCTATGCCCCCGGCAATTCGATTGAGCTAGCTGATCTCTTAGCAGAAGCTCGCGCCATTTTCCCAAAGACAGAGATGGCCCACGATTTTCTCACCTTAGAAGTGCCACGACGACAACCAGATAGCTCAGGTCTTGCCTCAACTTCGGCCCGAACCTAACCTCAGCTGGCCTTAGATTTCTCATTGTCTTGAGGACTGGCGTGACGGCTAGCACGTTGCAGGCGATCGCGAATTTCGATCAGTTGACTTTGGCTGCTCACAGGCGATCGCGGCAAAGGTACTTCTGTATTGGGCCAACCGGGTAAATCAACACAGGGGCACTCTAATGAAGTGATACCCGTATTAGGCACCGGAACCGGCATAGCGCAGCGGGCACAGTTACTGATATCCCATGCAGGTGACAGCAGCTCAGCAATGGTTTGGGTCGTAAATTCTAGGTAGCAATCGCCAGACTCAGGAGAGCGAATCTGTTGCCAGCACTCTTCAAACTCTTGACTGTAGCGATCGCCTCGGATCACAGGGTCAGGCTGTAAAGCGCGGTTGCCGTTCTGGATCAAGACCCGCTTGCCGAGTTGAAACCAGTAAGCCAGATATTGTTTGACTTGAAATTCCGATGCCATGATCCGATCAACGCTTAGTCAAAACTAAGCCAGGTA
>CBIHQL010000653.1:0-2690 GCA_966211855.1 uncultured bacterium | reverse complement strand
CCTGTTAGAACATTTTCTACCAAGGGATGGGCGCTACAGTGCTACTCAGTATCAGATTCATTGGTCAAACTCGACAACTGGCGCACCCATTGTTGAAGGGCTTCATTCGGGTCATTTAGACATCGGGATTTTAGGAGACTATCCTTTATTGTTGAGCGCGGTGCAACCAAAACATGCAGATGCTCATGAGACTCGTCTGGTCAGCTTTGTTTCCTCAAATCCCGATGGCTCCTGTAATGCCATGATCGTGCCCAATCAGTCCAACCTGGAAAGCCTTGAAGACCTCCGGGGACGGGTGATTGCAGTTCCCTTTAACTCTTCTGCTCATAGTATGGTGATGCGATCGCTGCAAGCTGCAAACCTATTTAGTGATGTAAAGCTTGCCTCTCTCGAACATCCCAACTCTACCGAAGCATTTGAGTTCCCCATTCATTTAGCTGACAGTTATGCTCACTTTGCACCGTTTCATGATGTTGCTTGTCGTCATGGCAAGTTCCGCTATCTTTGCAGTCAGAATGTCGAGAATTTACCTGTATTTTATGGCGTTGTGGTTCGTGCCGAGTTAGCCGAGCAGTATCCTGAAGTCGTCATTGGCTATCTGAAGGCCTTAACTGCGGCTCAGCAATGGTATGACAAGACCCCTGCTGCATTGGGGCTAGTAAGTCAGTGGACGCGAGTAAATCCTGAAATTATCTCTCAGACCTTAAGCCCTTCCTACTCACAAAGCCGTTCTGGGCGCTTCTTTTCAGAAACCACTATTCGCCCTGGTTGGTTGGCTATGCATATTCAACAGCTCAGTCAAATACCGGGCAATGAGTACCTGGAGACAATCAATTTGAGCCAGTGGATTCAATCAGAATTTGTTGAAAGAATCCATCTTTAATCAACCCAACTCCATACTTTTAAGCGTCTCTTCGCGAATCAGTTCAAAGACTTGTCGATTGAGATGCAAAAATTCAGGTGAAAGCATCATATCCACATGACGAGGGCGATCGAGATTTACCTCTACGGTTTCTTTGATCCGCCCTGGACGGACACCCATCACCAGAATGCGATCGCTGAGAAAAACGGCTTCCTCAATATCGTGTGTGACAAAAATAACCGTAGATTTCAAATCACTCCAGATATTCAGCAGTAACTCCTGCATCATGTGACGAGTCTGGGCATCGAGTGCGGCAAAAGGTTCATCCATCAGCAATACAGATGGCGAGTTTACCAGTGCCCTAACAATGCTAGCCCGTTGTTGCATTCCTCCCGATAACTGATGCGGATAAGAATGCCGATGCTTATACAGCCCGACTCGGTTCAAATAGTCATTCACCAACTCCGTCCGTTCTGCTTTACGAATTCCGCGAATCTGTAAACCAAATTCTACATTTTGAAAAGTCGTCTTCCACGGAAGCAGAGAGTACTGCTGAAACACAAATCCGCGATCGGCTCCAGGTTTGTCAACAGAGCGACCATCTACTAGCACTCGACCCTTGGTTGGCTTCAGAAAACCAGCAATCAAGTTCAAAATGGTTGATTTACCACAACCCGATGGGCCTAACAAGCAGACAAATGTACCGGGATGAATGCTAAAACTGGTTGACTCCAAAACTAGCAAAGGCCCATACTGATCGCGTCGCTTAAAGACAACAGATAAATTTTCAACCTCAACCGCTCCTTTGACCGGGGCGTTTTTAGGTTTCTCTTTCAGGGGCACCAAAGCCTTTCAACCTCCAGAAATCAATAAATCTAATCTCACGAGTTGCGGATACGATTAGACACCCTGCTTTTTCGTCACTTGCCACGGCATGAACAACTGCGTCAAGCGATCGACTACCAGCGTGCTCAGCAAACCCAGCAAACCAATCAGCAGCATCCCCATGACAATAGGTGGGTAATTTGACGTGACATAAGACTCCCAAGTCAAATAGCCAATCCCGAAGCGGCCTGCCAAAATCTCGGCTGTCACCAGGCAGAACCAGGAATTTCCCATGCCAATTACTAAACCACTGGCAATATTCGGCATGGCTCCTGGTACGACGATATCTTTGAAAATATGCCACTGTTTGGCTCCCAAAGACTGACCCACCCGCAGCAGCACGATATCTGTTCCCTCTACACCTCGGATAGTACTGATCAGAATTGGAAAAAATGCACCCAAGAATGTGATGTAAACCATACCCGACTCTGAGGTAGGAAACATCAGAATTGCTAGAGGTATCCAGGCAACAGCAGGGATCGGTCGCAGTAACTCTAGGGGGATGAAGACCAAATCTTCAATTTGGCGAAACCATCCAATCAAAATGCCTAAACTAACGCCTAAAACAGCAGCAATACCAAATCCTAGAAGCACTCTTTGAATACTAGCCGCAATATGTATCCAGGCATTGCCCGAAAAGAATTCGAGGGTAGCATGCCAAACATCAACAGGAGACGGTAGAAAGGCAAAGTTGATAAAGAAGTGGAACTGAGTGACACATAAAAGCTGCCAGACCCCAAAAAACAAGACAAGAGAGAGCGATCGCTTCAAATTGCGGCTTTTGAACAACGCTAAGCTGGCAGCCACCAAGCTTGATAAGAGTTTTGGGTTAAAACTTAGTGGACTCAGTGTCTTGTTTGCCCTTACCTGTCTTGCTACTTTTGGAGATACAGCCATTGATCAACCTCTCATGTAAATTAGGTGAGCTGCGTTTATCGTGCTA
>CBIHQL010000652.1:0-2690 GCA_966211855.1 uncultured bacterium | reverse complement strand
AGGCCACCTAACCAGAGTTGCCCGGTTTTACCATTGTCTTCAACGCTAGTGAGCACGCCTTCGGCCCCTAAGCGATCACCGGGTGCAAGGTAGTAACTCAGCAGCGATTGTTCTCGACTTTGTTGCCCCTTAAGCATCGGGTGTTGTTCTCGTCCGACGACTTGCTCAACCCCGATAGTTGCCCGATTGAAGCTCACCTGGGTTGTACTCGCTGCACTTGCCGACCAAAGATATTGAGTCAGGGCGTAGGTAAACAGCCCTGCACTAAAGCCGTTCCATTGAGTTTCAAAAGCGTGACTATAAGCAGCCGTGGCATTAGAGAGTTCATCGGTGCTAGCAGCAGCCAACACGACCCCAGGCAATTGACCCGCTCGCCGTTCGACTCCGACCTGCTCTCGCGAAGACTTTAATTTGCTCAGGAGTTGTTCTTGGAGTGCGATCGCTTCTGGGTTGAGGGAGCCAAGGTTGGGTTTAGGTCGTGCCCGCAGCCGTAAATTTCCTTGCAAGGCAATACCAGGGTAGAAGTAGCTGGTATCTAAAATGGTGGTGACGCGATTGGTGGGCAGCGATCGCAGTAGCAGTAGCAGCGTTTCTTCTGCCAAATCATTCACCAGCAGGTTATCTTTAGCGCTCCAGCCATCGACGGGCACCAAACTACTCTGTGGCGACTCAGTTGAGGTACTAGGTTGAACACGACTCCCGTAACCACTGAAGTGAAAGACGACAATATCCCCCGGTTGGGCTTGCTCGATCAGGTGGTTGACAAAAGCAGATTCGATATTTTGACGGGTGGCTTGGCGATCGCTGAGGGTAAGAATGTCGCGATCGTGAAAGCCAAACCGATGAATTAACAGTTCTCGTTGTAACTCAACGTCAGTCACACAACCTGTTAAACCCGCCCCATGCCCCGCGCGATCGAACATGCTTTCGGGATATTGGTTGATGCCGACGAGGAGAGCCAATTTGCGAGGGGTTGTGTCTGCTAAAGCGCGATAGTAGCGATCGCCCAACCGAGCCAACCCTACCTCACTCATGCCTAGGGCTGCCAAGGTTAAGCTCGCTTGTTGCAAGAAAGCCCGCCGCTTTAGTCCCATGCGCTTGTGTCTCCTATGGCTCTGACTGGTGCTCCCAGCGTCAACGACTATCAATATAAACGAATACAAAGATTTGTAGGGATGCCCAGCGAACTGCACACCCCTACAAAATCTACTGATTATTCATGAATAGTTACGCTTCAACCGGAACGCGCATGGCTCTGGCGAGTTCAGCTGCAACCTCAGGGCGAGAAAACTCCGGGGGGGGAAGTTCGCCACGACGCAGCATTTCGCGAACTTTAGTACCTGAGAGGTGAATTCGCTCGGCAGGGGAGCTGGGGCTGGTTTTGGTGGTCGCCATCCCTTGCGTGCGAGTGCAGTAGAAGGCGTGCTCAAACATCATGGGTGTAATGCCCAATTCACCGGGTTCAAACTCATCAAAGATGTATTGAGCGTCGTAAGTACCATAGTAGTCGCCCACACCCGCATGGTCACGACCGACGATGAAGTGGGTGCAACCGTAGTTTTTACGCAGCAGCGCATGGAAGATGGCTTCGCGAGGCCCAGCGTAGCGCATTGCAGCGGGGTTGATTGCCAAAATCACGCGATCGCTTGGGTAGTAGTGCTCTAGCATGATCTCGTAGCAGCGCATCCGCACATCAGCCGCGATGTCATCTTCTTTAGTAGCACCGACTAAGGGATGCAAGAACAAACCATCCACGGTTTCTAGCGCACACTTTTGAATGTATTCATGGGCCCGGTGAATGGGGTTGCGGGTTTGGAAACCAACGATGGTTCTCCAGCCTTTTTCTTTAAATAAGGCGCGAGATGCCGCTGGATCAATTTGATAGCTAGGGAAGAGAGGGTGAGCATCCCGTTGCAGCAACCAAACGGGGCCAGCGAGGTTAATGGGGCCTTGGTTGTAAACGACTTTAACACCGGGGTGCTTGTCTTCGTCAGTCTTATAGACGTTGATTGCTTCTTCGGCCTTGTCGTATTGATATTTCTGAGTGAGTTCCAAAACACCCACAAATTGCCCTTGGGGGTTATCAAGGCGGATCAAGCTGCCTTCTTTGAGAGGTGCGGCAACTTCTTCGCTCACCGACAGAGTGACAGGAATTGACCAAGGCAGACCGTTTGCCAATCGCATGTTTTTGACCACATTAGTGTAGTCAGCTTGCTCCATAAACCCGGTTAGAGGGCTGAAGCCACCGATCGCAATCAGTTCTAGGTCAGAGGTTGCCCGTTCGTCTAGTTGCACGCGGGGCAAAGAGTCGGCTTTGTCTAGAAAGGTTTGTTTTTGCTCGCTGGTCGCAATCCGATTGATTAATTGGCCGCCGTGAGGTGCAATGCCGTCTGGACGATAACTCAAGGTAATCCCCTCTTCCTGCTTGACGATGTAGAAGATTGTTAAATTTTACTAAACTTAGCGCACCTTTCTTTGCCGCGTCTACAGGGATGAAGGGGGCATGAAGTTATACCAATATCAAGGGTATGGGGGTAGATATCTGTAGGGACGGGTTGATGTAGAACGGCTATTGGCTCTGCATCCAACACATTTATATACCTTGCCCTGACGCTTACGGCTCAGCTTGGGGTAACGGTTCGATCACGCCACCCCCTAACAAGATTTCACCGTCATACCAAACGGCGGCT
>CBIHQL010000651.1:0-2712 GCA_966211855.1 uncultured bacterium | reverse complement strand
GGACTTTGTTGAATCGTGTTGCTGATTACTATGGCACGTCACTCATGGCTGTTGTCCGGGTGGCTCTCCCGCCGGGGTTGCTGGGGCGATCGCAGCGCCGAGTCCGCTTACATCCCCAACGTTTTGAAGAATCGGTAAGCGGGGATCACGACACAGCAGTGCTCAGCAGCACCGCTCAGCAGATTTTAGCCAGACTGCAAACCCAAAAGCAGGGCAATTACACCTGGCAATATCTCCAGCAACAAATCCCTGGAGCGCACCGGGGCTTACGCGAACTGATCCAGCAGGGATGGATTGAAAGTTATTTAGAACCCCCCGCCTCGGTAAAACCCAAATTGCGACAGGCTGTGACGTTGGTCGCTGCTCCGGATGTTGAAGCGAGCCTGAGTGCGCGGCAGCAAGAAATTATTGAGGTGCTAAAGCGTCAAGGTGGTGAACTGTGGCTGAGTGACTTGTTGCAGTTGTGTCGCACGAGTTCCACCACGCTGAAAACTCTGGCTCAAAAAGGCTGGCTGGTGATCCAACCCCGCGAGGTGCTGCGCCAAGAAACTGCGGTCGCGATCGCCCCTGACCAACCTAAAACGCTGACCCCCGATCAAAAAGCTGCCTTGGATCAAATTGGATCGCTGTCGGGGTTTGCTCAAGCGCTCTTACATGGTGTGACTGGGTCGGGTAAAACTGAGGTGTATTTGCAGGCGATCGCTCCGGTGTTGGCTCAAGGTAAGTCGGCATTGGTGCTGGTGCCCGAAATTGGCCTCACGCCGCAATTGACCGATCGCTTTCGAGCCAGGTTTGGCAGTAAAGTCTGTGTCTACCACAGTGCCCTCTCAGAAGGCGAACGCTACGACACTTGGCGGCAAATGCTGAGCGGCAACCCCCAAGTGGTGATTGGTACGCGATCGGCAGTGTTTGCACCTTTACCAGCGGTCGGGCTAATTGTGCTGGATGAAGAGCATGATTCGAGCTTTAAGCAAGACCAACCTGCCCCTTGTTACCACGCTCGCACTGTAGCTGAGTGGCGAGCCGAACTAGCCGACTGCCCGCTAATTTTGGGTTCTGCGACACCCTCGATTGAAACTTGGTTAAAGTTGGGGCCACAATCTCATCCTGCTCAAACTTCTGCAGAAACGCACTATTTGACCTTGCCGAGCCGGGTGCGATCGCGTCCCTTACCACCGATCGAAATTGTGGATATGCGGCAGGAGTTGCAGCAGGGAAACCGCTCTATTTTTAGCCGATCGCTGCAATCCGCTCTCGAAAAACTACAAGCCCAAAAACAGCAAGGCATTTTGTTCATTCATCGGCGTGGTCATAGCACCTTTGTGTCTTGCCGGAGTTGTGGGTTTGTGATGGACTGCCCCAACTGTGACGTGTCGCTTTCATATCACCACACCCATGCCGATGCGACCCAGTTATTGCGCTGCCACTATTGCAACCATACCGTTCTGCATCCGAGCTATTGCCCCGATTGTAAGTCGCCTTACCTGAAGTTTTTTGGCAGTGGGACTCAGCGAGTTACTCAAGAATTGGCTAAGCTGTTCCCTGACTTGCGATGCTTGCGGTTTGACAGTGATACCACCCGCACGAAAGGCTCTCACCGAGCTTTGTTGACGCAATTCGCTGCCGGAGAAGCCGATTTATTGGTAGGGACGCAAATGCTCACGAAAGGGATTGATTTACCCCAGGTGACGCTGGTGGGGGTAGTGGCTGCGGACGGTCTACTCCATCTTCCCGACTTTCGCGCCAACGAGCGTGCTTTCCAAACGCTGACTCAGGTAGCAGGACGAGCCGGACGTGGAGAAGAACCCGGTCAAGTCATTGTGCAAACCTACTCCCCAGAGCATTTTGTAGTCGAAGCCGTTCAGCGCCACGAATTTGAACCGTTTGTCGCCGCTGAGCTAGAGCAGCGATCGGGGTTGCGTTTCCCGCCCTATCAGCGCTTGGTGTTGTTGAAGTTGAGTAGCCCAGAGGCGATCGCGGTACAAAAAACTGCCAAACGGATAGCCACTGTACTCACCTCGGTTGAGAATTCGGGGTATGAACTCTTGGGGCCAGCTCCAGCCAGCATCTTGCGGGTGGCGAGACGCTATCGTTGGCAAATTTTGCTGAAACTACCGTTAGATGAACAAACTTCATTGCCTGACTGGGAGGAGTTGCGATCGCTCTGTCCGGCTAATGTCAGTTTGACTGTGGATGTTGATCCGCTCAATCTGCTCTGAATTGTTGCTGAATTGTTAAGCCCGATACGTTCTCGCTGTTTCGGGTGAGGGCGATCTCCCCGCCGCAAATTTTGAATGGAGATCTCACTCATCAGGAGATTTACGTAATGACTCGTCATGGACAGATGCCTCTAGGTGGTGAAAATCCTCCTCGCTCTGCTTACTACGATCAAGGCAAGTTTGGGCGGCTATTTCCTTCCTTACCGCCCTTCGCCATGGACACCCCGCAACTGCGAGAAGCCTTAAAAGACATTGGTAAGAAGGGCGGCATTATGGATCCTAAAGATGATCTAGATGACCCTGTTGGCTTAATCATCAATCCTGCCAAGAATGTTGAGAACCCAAATAACCCGAACTTAACGGCTGGGATCACATTTTTAGGTCAGTTTCTCGATCACGATATGACCTTTGACACCACATCCAGTCTAGAGCGGCAACAAGACCCCGAAGCGATCGCCAACTTCCGAGCTCCCTTTCTAGAGTTGGATAGTCT
>CBIHQL010000650.1:0-2712 GCA_966211855.1 uncultured bacterium | reverse complement strand
CTCAGCCAACCGTTACCCTAAACGAGGCGCTAGTCAGGCTTGTGAGCCAAATCACAGGGTTTATAACTAAAACTTAACCTGGGCTAAATCTGTTGATTAACCACGTTTGAGGTCTACGCCTTAGATTAAGGAGGAGATTAGCCTGGGTTAGTTGTATGCTCCACTCACGTGCTTTGGAAGCCGTTTCTCAACCCGACTTGCGTCAACTGCTGGAGGAACTTTACAAAGGTCGCAGTTTGTATCCCTACACCAGTGGTCAAACCATTCCCATGGGGAGCCGGGAGATCTGGATTGTGTGCCGGGGGGTCGTGCAGCTCAGCACTCTGTACCCCAGTGGCGATGAAGCGCTCTTAGGGTTGGCAGGGCCTTCGATGCCGTTTGGATTGCCTTTGACATTGATTCAGCCGTATCAAGCAACTGCACTCTCTGATGTTGATCTGATGCGGTTCAGCATGGCAGAGATTGAACAGTCTCCCAGTCTGACGCAAGAGATTTTGCGCCATATCAATAGACGGTTGCGCCAAACCGAAGCTTTGCTAGCACTCGTGGGCCACCGACGAGTTCGCGATCGCCTCTGTAACCTGCTGTTGTTATTGCAGCAAGAAGTTGGCTCTCCTACAGAAGACGGCACTCGCTTAATGGTGAGATTGACTCACCAGCACTTAGCTAACGCGATTGGAACTACCCGCGTAACGGTCACTCGTTTGCTCGGTCAACTACGAACCGAAGGATGGCTGAGAATTGATCGCAACCATCACATCGTAATTCCCTTCCAGCCCTAGAGTTGAGCTTGCTAGAACGCAGACGATCGCTGTAAAGCAGGGTTAAGGGCGATCGATTGAGGCGTTGGCTTCATAATCACAGCCTCAAACGGTACGACCCCTACGTCATCGCTACCAATTTGGCGAGCCGCTTCCCACGATAAATCAAGACTGCGGTTTTCAAAGTAAGGGCCGCGATCGTTAATGCGTACGATTACCGCTTTCCCACTTTTTAAGTTAGTCACCTTCAAGTAGGTGTCGAAGGGTAAGGAGGGGTGAGCAGCCGTCAAATCATGTTGGTTGAAGGTTTCACCCGTGGCTGTGATTCGACCATGAAAATAGGGGCCGTACCAAGATGCCAGCCCCTCTATTTTTTGCTTTGATTCTGCTAAGCCATATAACTGCGCTTGAGCTTCGGCTAAGGTCAGGGGCGGTGTAGCCAGGGCAATGCGTAAATTGTTGACCCATTCGATCGCTAGCAAGTCATTGGCACGGTTGAGGTAGGTAGCGATCGCTGGCTCGACTACAAACAACACGCGATCGCCGAGCTTTCCGGCTGGGTAACCTCCGACCACGCTTGGTTGTAACTGAGCAGCGTCCCAACCAGGTGTTTGTAGCAGGTCTTTTAACCGCTGAGCCATCCAGTCTGCCTGGGCGCGATCGGGCAGTTCGGCAACCAGATAGTTACGTAGCCAGACCTGAAACACCGAGCGTTGAGCTGTAGAAGCTGACAAACTATTTGCCAAAGAGTAGCGAAGGCTACCACGTTGCTCTTGGTTTGCAGTATCTTCTGGAGAGGGAATCGTATAGTTAGCTCGTCGAACTACAACCGAGCGGGCAACGTTGAGGTTGGCTTCCTGCTGAGCTGACCAATTAAACAAGCCCTGAATTGTGCGTAAAACTGGGTTGTCTAAACTGGCTAAAGGTGTGCTCGGAGGGGAGATCGCTGTGACAGGGCTCGATACCCAGGCTTTGGAGGGGTGTGCCAACGATGGCGATGGAGAGTCTTCGGTCAATTGAGCTGTGGCTTGCGCTAGTGCACCTAACCAATTGGCTGGTTTAGCCGTGGCAACAGCGCGATCGCCAGATAGAGCAGATAAACGAGTCAGGAGCGCTGGAGGGGATGTATAAGTGCTATAAGGTGCAGGCTTTGATTGAAGAGGCGGCCCCACTTCAGAGCGGGAAGCCGAACGATAAGCAGTAGATAAAACTTTGGTAGGTAGAACGCTGAAGAGTCGTTCAGGTGTTTTGAAAACAGCATGACCCGACGAGAAGAAATACTCAACGTGGGATGCAGCCCAGATAAGACTGAATATCAACATTTAGAAATAAATGCCTGATAGGATGCACTGCAGTCTGTATTCAGTAAGAATGAATACAAAACCTAGTAGTCTAGGTAGTAGACTATACTGTCTACGGTCAAAAAATAATCCACCCATAGGGTGAATTCCTGCTTTGCTTGCTTTTCAGCGATCCCATCTTTAAATTGGATGTAAAAACCAGACTCCAAGCTCATCTCAGGCAGGTTGCCCGCGATCGCGATCCCTATTTAGCAACGGCGGGTCATTTTTTCGTTCGACAATACATCTATCAACAGTTAGAACAATGGGGATCACCCATTATTCAGGAGTTTCAGGTTCAAGGAACTACTCTACAAAACCTGATCTTAGAACTGCCTGCTGAGCCGACTCGCTCTCAACATTCTTCCCTGCCCCCCATCGTGATAGGTGCTCATTATGACGCAGTACCCGGTTCACCGGGAGCTGACGATAATGCGACTGGGGTGGCTGTGCTTTTAGAACTGGCGCGGGCTTTTGCTCAAGCTCCAATTCGATATCCGTTGCGGTTGGTTGCCTTTGACTTAGAAGAAATTGGCTTAACAGGTAGCCGCCATTACGTAGCTTCTTTGCAACAAGAGCCTGTGCGGTTGATGATGTCGCTCGAAATGTTG
>CBIHQL010000649.1:0-2724 GCA_966211855.1 uncultured bacterium | reverse complement strand
AGGTGGTGTGTAAAGTTGCCCACCTTTATCGGCTGGGGAAATAATGAAAACCCCTAAATCTTTCTCGGCAGCAGCAGCGATCGCAGGGGCATGGCGTTGAAAAAAATAGTAGTAGTGCAGGCTGACAAACTCAAACAAATCAGTCGCGATCGCCGCCAAAATTAACTCCAGAGAGCCGTGAGTTGAAAACCCCACATGTCGGACTTTCCCTGCTGCGATCGCTTGCTGCACCGCTTGCATACAGCCATCCGGAGCCTGCACCCATTGCAAATGCTCCCAGGTATTTAAGCCATGAATCCCTAAGCAATCTACATAATCAACTCCCAGCCGCTCTAGAGACTCCTCAATCTGCTGCGCCATCACGGTTGCACTAGCCGTCGGCGGAATCTTGGTGGTGATATAAAGCTCAGATCTAGGATGGGAGAGATGTCTTAGCGCTTGCCCTAAATATTGCTCGCTGTTACCGTAGCCTTTGGCAGTTTCGAGATGGTTGATGCCGTGAGCGATCGCTTGCTCAACAGTCTGGGTGGCAGTTTCTTCAGAAGCCAAATAACGCATGGTTCCTAAAGAAAACACCGACAACGGTAAATTAGTTTTGCCAAAGCGGCGGTAACGCATTCTTCACTTTTCTACAGAGATCTCAGAATGAGTGTAGCGCCTGACAAAAGGGCTTAGCTGTCGCCGTTACTAAACCCGCGCCGTTGAGTAAAATCTTCGGGGCGGAGATTTTCGATGAAGGATCGGAAGGCTTGACGCTCAGCTTCATCCGCATCTCGATCGACCGGGATGGAAGCATCAGCAATTACCTCTTCCATGACCCAAATCGGGCTATTGGTGCGGAGGGCGAGGGCGATCGCATCACTAGGGCGGGCATCAATTTCCTTTTTCACTTCCCCTTGACGCAGCGTCAGGATGGCGAAAATTGTATTGTCTTGTAATGAGTGAATAACCACCCGCTCTAAAACCATCTCCCAGTCCTCTAGCATATTAGCCATCAAGTCATGGGTGAGAGGCCGAGGGGGAGCCTGATTTTCGAGAGCATTAATGATTGCCCTAGCTTGATCTTGACCAATATAAATCGGTAAAGCCCGTCTTTCTGTTGCATCCCGCAAAAGAATAATTGGATGACGGGTAGCTGCATCCAGGGCAATTCCAGCGACTTTCATCTCAATCATTAGTTTGGCCTCTAGAATCCTTTAGGCGAAGAGAGTAAGCGGTGAGGGTAAACTGAAACTGGTTGGATCTAGGTGCGGGCTGGTGGATACTCAAAGCATGCCAGTCAAGAGGTTGCAACGGTCTGAACCGACTAAAAGATAGGATGAGCGCCACCCAACCAGGCTATCTCGACAACGAAGTAGAGCGCAAAATCATAGCCGTCTTTGTTTGTCTTAGCTTAAACGATTTACTGCCCTCCAGTATGCCCCGATTCCAGCCTGATCCATAGCGTATTTTCCTAGAATTTACTGAAAGGATCAGGGAGAGTTTGACAAGCATTGCCAGACATTAAAAAATACTCTGGCAAAAATTTAATTTAAAGTTCTACAAGTCATATTGAGCGCTATGTTTACAGGGCTAGTTCAGACCTTAGGTACCTTAAAGTGGGTCGGCAACGAGCGATTACAAGTCTCTTGCATCGCTGGGGGTGCTGATCCCATTGTGCAAGATTTGGCGATTGGTGACAGTGTGGCTGTGGATGGAATTTGTCTGACAGTCACCGAGATTTTGCCTCAGGGGTTTGTCGCCGCAGCTTCCCCCGAAACTCTCCGCCGCACGACCCTCGAAAAACAACTAGAGACAGGCGGCTACGTAAACCTCGAAACCTCGCTTCGGGTGGGTAGCAAACTCGGCGGTCACTTTGTCACGGGTCATGTAGATGGCATTGGTTGTTTGGAAGCAGCAGAACAGACAGGCGGCTCTTGGGAAATGAGCTTCACAGTTTTGGACGCTGCGATCGCCCGCTACATCGTGCCCAAAGGTAGTGTTGCCATCAATGGCATTAGCTTAACGGTCGCTACCTGTAACGAGGCGGGCACTTGGTTTAAGGTTGCAGTGATTCCTCATACCTATGCCGAAACGAACCTGCACTATCTCCAGCCAGGTAGCTACGTCAATTTAGAAGGGGATGTACTTGGGAAATACATCGAAAAATTGTTGCGAGTCGCGCATTCTCCCGATCAAGCTACGAACCCGCCAGCAATGGAAGCGATCGCCGATGAACCCGCTGCCAAAAACCTGCCACATGCCAGAAATAGCCTAGAGATGATCACTCCTGACTTTCTGGCTGAGCATGGTTACTTATAATCTTGAGCTACAGCAGCTTGGCGATCGCTCTGATCAGTTAGCCTTGAGGCTGAACGGGCGTCTTGGGAGTCTTTGCCTGAGCGGTTTGCGGTGCCTGCAAGGACTTAACCAGGTCAGTTAAGGCGACTTCTAGTTGGGTGCCCGCATCCATTGCAACCCAGCCTTCAGGGGTTTGCTGCCGGAACTCGAAGTGCAGGTGGGGGCCAGTTGAGTTGCCTGTGCTACCGACTCGTCCGATCACAGCACCTTGCTCTACCCACTCACCAGGTTTGACAAAGATTTCAGACAAGTGACCATACAGGGTTTCTTGGGTGCCTTTGTTGTGGTCGATGGTGACCGTTAGACCATAGCCGCCCAAAAAGTCTGCGATCGCCACTCGACCCGTGTAGGCAGCAAGCACAGGAGTCCCCATCGGTGCGCCGA
>CBIHQL010000648.1:0-2730 GCA_966211855.1 uncultured bacterium | reverse complement strand
ATGACCGCAGCAGGGCGATCGACCCAACAGCCAAAAGACTAACCTTGGATAGTTTCTCGACAATTTGAGGCCAGATTTTAGATAGATCTGTGGCCTTGAGCCCCGATTTCCGACCCACAAACTTCGAGGTTACGACTATCCTCAAAGCACAGGATATTTCGTTAGCCTAATCGCTAGCTTCTAGAAAATGAGGACTTTAGCATGATTGTGGTCATGAAAAGTGGTGCTCTTGACACCGAGGTGACTCGGGTAGTTGAGGAGCTGACGACAAATTGGGGTCTAACGCCAGAGAAGATTGTCGGCAAACACAAGGTAGTCCTGGGGTTGGTGGGTGACACTGCCGACCTAGACCCGCTGCAAATTCAAGAAATTAGCCCTTGGATTGAGCAGGTGCTGCGTGTAGAACAACCCTTTAAGCGAGCCAGCCGCGAATATCGTCACGGTGAGGCCAGCGATGTGATTGTGTCTACCCCTAGTGGCCCCATCCATATCGGTGAACATCATCCGGTAGTAGTGGTGGCAGGGCCGTGCTCGGTCGAAAACGAAGCCATGATCGTCGAAACCGCTCAGCGTGTTAAAGCTGCGGGTGCCCATTTCTTGCGAGGTGGTGCTTACAAACCTCGAACTTCTCCCTACGCCTTTCAAGGTCATGGCGAGAGTGCGTTGGGTCTGTTGGCGGCAGCGCGAGAAGCAACGGGCTTGGGGATCATTACCGAAGTGATGGATACGGCTGACCTCGATAAGATTGCTGAGGTGGCAGATGTGGTGCAGGTTGGGGCTCGCAACATGCAAAACTTCTCGCTGCTGAAGAAGGTGGGTGCCCAGGAGAAGCCAGTGCTCCTGAAACGGGGCATGTCGGCTACGATTGAGGAGTGGCTGATGGCTGCCGAATATATTCTGGCTGCTGGGAACCCCAATGTGATTTTATGTGAGCGGGGCATTCGCACGTTCGATCGCCAATATGCCCGGAATACGCTGGATTTGTCGGTGCTTCCAGTATTGCGATCGCTGACTCACCTGCCGATTATGATTGACCCCAGTCATGGTACGGGCAGAGCAGAGTATGTGCCTTCAATGGCAATGGCGGCAATCGCGGCGGGCACTGACTCGCTGATGATCGAAGTTCACCCAAACCCCAAAAAAGCGCTATCGGATGGCCCTCAATCGCTAACTCCCGATCGCTTTGATCAACTTATGCAAGAGCTAGCTGTCGTAGGCAACGCAGTCAATCGCTGGCCCAAATCTGCGCCATCTCGCAGAGGTATCAAGGGCTCAGGTATTCAGCTTTACTAAAGGTACTGCTGTTAATCGCCACCCTTAATTAGCGGCAGCGATCGCTTAAAACTCACTTATTACAATCATTAAAGGGGAGGAGTAATTCAAGCACTCTTCTCCTTTTTTGCTATCAATATCTTCGGGTATGAAAGCGTAAGCCATTTATAACGTCTTAATTAATTTGTCGTATTCGGCATGAGCACCAATCCAAAACCATAAAATCCCACCTTCAACCTCAACTTCAAGGGCTCGATAATCTAAACCTGCTCTAGCTGACCAAAAATTTTTGCCAATTTTTTTGAAGTGCAATGATGGATGAGAGGGATCAGACTTTAGAAGTTCGTAACATTGATCTGCTATGTCCTAAATATTTTTCGGCAAAGCATCATAGCACTTCCAAAACTTCTGTGTTGTATAATGCATTAAATTTCTCGATAGCGCCCTGCCTTGAATTCAGCGATCGCCTCTTCTGCTAAAGCGTCTAATTTGCCATCGGCGACATCTTGCTCTATCTGCTCATCCCAACGCTGATAATCGACATCTAAGAACCACTGTCTGAGCCGCTGAAATTCATCGGGTTGAAGTGTAAGAATTGCTGCTTCAATTTGTTCAAGGGTAGACATATAATTCACGTAGCTTTAGTTTTGAGTAAATTATAGCTCTGCCCGTATTTGTCTAGGCGATCGCTAAAAACTATCTATTTTAATAACTAAAAGAGAGCAATCAGTTAAATCTTTCTCTTGTAGCTATTGATGGAGATTATATTCATTTTGATAATGGTAGAAGTTATTTAATTACCTCAGCTTTAACAATAAGATTAACCGTCTCGCTCTCTTTGCAATCGGGTCGCCCTTCGCATGACATCGCCATAATGGGAGCAGATTTTCGTGTGAGACGAACCCGCTGACCTACCAAATTGCTTTGTTCACAGATTTCAAAACTAGCAAATTCATTAGATGTTTCTCCCTTCGCATTTTCCAACTCGATATAACAAGCGCGATCGCCCGGTTGGAGGCTTCTAACCAAGAAAAGCTCTTGCTGAGGTGGTGTTGTAGATGTAGGGGAAGTCGTTGCTGTAACAGCCGTTTCAGGTGTAGGTGTAGTGGTTGTTTCAACTGAAGGGGTTTGCTCTTGCTGACAGCCACTTGAGGCAAGGACGACGAGAACGAGCGAAACAGCCGTTAAGCAAAAAGAGCGATCGCGTAACATGAGTGTGAATCCTTACGTTGAATATGAGTGAGGCAGCAAGTTTCTGTATAGTATGCCGAACTAGAGGGATGAGTAGAAAATTTAATTTTCAGCTTAAGTATCTACCTTTCATTGCAGGAGGAGCACTCTGATGTATCAAGAAAAATGCTACTGCTTTACTAGCCTCCTACCCATGCCATTCCCTTCCTACTCCTTTTGCTCCCCATACAGCACCACAAATTTTGAGATTGATATTACAAGCCTCTT
>CBIHQL010000647.1:0-2736 GCA_966211855.1 uncultured bacterium | reverse complement strand
CGTTGCACCGCTTCTAAAATACGAGGGTCGATTTCTTTAATAGTGTCGGTGGTTTTGACTTGCAGCGTTAGTTGGGAGCCGCCTTGTAAATCTAGCCCTAGGGGGGTCGGGAATTGCACGATCACCACGATCGCGGCAATCACTAAAACGAGAATGAGAGCTAATAATGAGCGCTGTCTTTGCATAAGTGTTGCGTTAAAAGTGGTGAGTGCTGAAGTGGGTTATTTAAGGCCACCCCAACACTCAAACCTATCTTAGCTATACCTTCAAAGCCACCATCTTTTGCACCGCCTCAACGATTTGAGCGGGTTGAACAATGGTGAGGTTTTCGAGGGTGCCATTGTAGGGCGTTGGGATGTCTTGTGAAGACAACCGCAGTACGGGTGCATCGAGTTCATCAAACAAGCGATCGTTGATCGAGGCGATTAATTCTGCGCCGATCCCCCCTGTTTTCATACACTCTTCAACGATAATCACCCGGTGGGTTTTGCGAATTGACGCGCCAATGGTGTCAAAGTCGAGGGGCTTGAGCGAAATGAGGTCGATCACTTCGGGGTCATAGCCTTGCTTCTCTAAGGTTTTCACCGCTTGTAAGACGTGGTGGCGCATCCGCGAGTAGGTGAGGATGGTAACGTCTTTGCCGGGGCGAACGACCTCAGCTTTGTCGAGGGGCAGATAATATTCTTCGGTGGGCAAGTTTTCTTTGAGGTTGTAGAGCAACACATGCTCAAAGAACAGCACCGGGTTGTCATCGCGAATCGCTGACTTTAACAAGCCTTTGGCGTTATATGGAGTCGAACAGGCCACAATCTTGAGGCCAGGAACTGCTTGGAAATAAGCTTCAAGGCGCTGTGAGTGCTCGGCTCCTAACTGCCGTCCTACCCCACCAGGGCCACGAATCACCATTGGGATCTTGTAGTTACCGCCAGAGGTGTAGCGTAGCATCCCCGCGTTGTTGGAAATTTGGTTGAAGGCTAAGAGCAAGAAGCCCATGTTCATGCCTTCGATAATGGGTCGCAGCCCGGTCATGGCGGCTCCTACTGCCATACCAGTGAAGCTATTTTCGGCAATTGGGGTGTCTAAAATCCGCAGGTCGCCGTATTTCTTGTACAGATCTTTCGTGACTTTGTAGGACCCTCCGTAATGCCCTACATCTTCCCCCATGACCAATACGTGGGGGTCGTGCGCCATTTCTTCATCAACGGCTTCGCGTAAAGCGTTAAACAAGAAAGTCTCTGCCATCGATACCTCTGGGTTGCGGCAACTGTCTAATGGTTTAATTTCTTGGGCTATCCAAATTACTAATCATAGCCCTTGAGGGCGACTATCCATACACTCGATTCTGTGAGTGAGTGCTGGGGATCGCTGAAGAATAGAGGCGGTCGCCCCTCAGCCAGGATAAAAAAGGGCAGGAAGCTTCCTACCCCTAAAATCTATTCAAGCGATGTGTCCAATGCTCACGTTGCAAGGGTGACGGACTTACTCGTCTTCGGCAAATACGTAACGATACAACTCGTCAGGACTGGGCTCAGGGCTTTCGAGGGCGAACTGAACTGCATCATCGACAGTCGCTTGAATGCGACGCTCGATGTCTTTGAGTTCATCTTGATTGGCAAGATTTTGCTCAATCATGTAAGCTGCAAACTTCTTGAGCGGATCGCGGGCCAGCCAAGCTTCTTTTTCGGCTTTGGAGCGCAATTCATCGGGGTCAGCCAAGGAGTGACCTCTAAAGCGATAGGTCAGAGCTTCAATCAGCGTTGGGCCTTCTCCTGCTCTAGCACGAGCGATCGCTTCTTGAGCCGCAGCCCGTACCGCTAATACATCCATGCCATCGACTTCGACCCCAGCCATGCCAAATACACTGGCTTTCTTATAAATCTCTTGCTGAGAGGTCGCCCGCTCATGGGCCATCCCGATCGCCCATTTGTTGTTTTCGACTACGAACAGAATCGGCAGTTTCCAAAGTGCAGCCATGTTCAGGCACTCAAAAAACTGACCGTTGTTGGTGGTGCCATCGCCGAAGAAACAAGCCGATACTTGGTCAGAAGCGGGATCACCCAGCACTTCGCGACCATACTTGCTGCGGAAGGCGGCTCCCAAAGCGATCGGAATCCCTTCGCCAATGAAGGCAAACCCACCCAACAGGCGGTGCTGAGCAGAAAATAGGTGCATTGAGCCACCCCGGCCCTTGCTGCATCCGGTCGCTTTGCCGAATAGTTCAGCCATGACCTCGCGGGCAGGCACCCCAGCACTCAGGGCGTGAACGTGATCGCGATAGGTACTGCAAACATAGTCTTCGTCGGGACGCATCGATTTGATCACGCCCGTAGACACCGCCTCTTGACCGTTGTAGAGGTGGACAAACCCAAACATTTTGCCCCGGTAATACATCTCGGCGCATTTGTCTTCAAAGAAGCGACCCAAGACCATATCTTCATATAGCCGCAGCCCTTCTTCACGGGTGACGAGTGCCGAAGTCGCTTGAAATACTGGTAACGTCCGTTCCTGAACCATTGATTTTTAGTATCCTCGCAGCAATACCGAAGCTAAAATTTTTTGCGATCCTCTGACTTCTGCAAAGAAGCCGTGAGCTTGAACCCTGTGAGCTGCCAGATTTACCCAGTCTACTGAAACGAGAGGGTAATGGCTCTAGGCCGAATGGTGCCTTTGGTAACTGGTAGCGATCGCTTCAACCTGAGTTTGCGATTCACACCTGAATCAAAATAACGCTCTGGC
>CBIHQL010000646.1:0-2739 GCA_966211855.1 uncultured bacterium | reverse complement strand
ATTGAGCACTGCCTGCAAACTCGCCAACGAAGACCCGTCGTTGACTTCCACAAAAGCAAAGCCTTTCAATTACCGGGTGGTGCGTACCCAAACTTGTATGGTTAAGGCTTAATTGGGTTCGCCACAGCGCAAAAAGTCTGCAATCCGTCGTGTCACCATGATTGTTCAATCAGCTAAACGTGGGGGCTAATTAGCAAAGGATTTCAAAATCCAGCCAATCACAACGCCTAAGCCACCGAAGCGAACTGCTTGCCAGAACACGTCGCGAAAGCCATCCCAAGAAAATAGGTGACTTTCTAGCGCAACTTCCAAGCTAGCCAATTGCTGCTGAATTTGCTGCAACTCACTCTGGAGTTCTTGGCGAACTTCAAGCGATCGCGTTTGGCGCAATTGAGGCTGCACTTCGTCAAACCGCTGTTGCAGTTCCCTTTGGCGGCGTTGATCGTCCTGAATTTGAGTGTAACGCTCTTTTAAGGCTTGCAGCGATCGCTCGACCGTCGCTAAATTTTCGGCAAACTCTTGCTCAAAGGCGATCGCTTCAGCATCAGAGTCAGCGGGAGGTGGAGAAGAGGAATCGGAAGGCGGCTTCATACCAACAGTAGTAAAGTAAGGTATAGAGGTTCACCAGTTCACGCACCTTCAGGACTGACTATGCCGGATGCACTGCCAAAAACCGCAACTCCGCACCAAGGCTTGACCACGCCCCACGCAGCCCAATTGCAAGAAGTCAGCACGCTCGAACTCGCGCAAGCATTAGCCGCCCGTCTCAGCCTGACCGATCTAGACTGGCATCGGCTTAAGTCTAACCGGAAAGTTAGAGCCAGTGAACAAGCTGCAACTGCGCTGGTGTTTTTGCTCAAAGATCAGCCAGAAGAAGCCCTACTGAGATTGCAACAAGCAGCCGGTTGGCTCGATCGCACCATTTCAGCACCGCCCTGCCCCACGCATGGTCATCGGCAACCTAGTTCAAATGCCGACCCCACCCACTAATACCGTCTTAAATGGTTTTCATAGCAAATTTGCGTAGGGCGGGTTTGGTCAATATGTTGAATGCAGAGCCGATAGCCGCTTTACTAAACCCGCCATCCAGACACCTGCATCCCATTTGATTTGGTATAGCAATTTGTCCCGGCTAGAGGCACTAGTACTCAGCCATGAACGCTCAGCTTAGTCTTCGTCAGATTGCAGATCTCGCTTAGCATTGAGCTTGCGTTGTGGCATCGTAAGCTGTAGAGAGTTGCTTTGCTGAGGCTGAGAAGTCACCAGCCCCGCTGTACTCGCAACACTGCCATTGCTTGCTGTAGTTGCAGAATGACTAGCAAACGCATTGGCAACAGGATGATATAAGACGGTTAATAGGCAAGAGCAACCTGCTAACAATGCCAAATCCAAGTTTTTGGAGCGAGATAGCCAAGCCTGCGATCGCTGCGTTCGCTGGGTAGAGGGTTGGGGGTGAATCATCAACTGAGGGGCTTGCCGAGAGTCGCGATCGGGCACAGATGGCATCATAAGATTCTCACGGGTTCACAACAAACAAAAAACTTCTAGACCAGGCAAGAAGCTTTCTCAAATCAGGATTACTGGGTGAGCAATCCTGCAACTCTAGACTGGGGACAACAGTCAACCTAAATCGGTTAGGCTTAGTGTTCCCGCAATCTGTTATCTAACTTACTTTAAATATGTTGATGCGATCTCATCTCATCCGGTTCCTGCACAGGCACGGCTAGCAAAAATTGCCGGCGATCGCTGATTTTTTTACCAAAGATGATAGACTATCAAAAGAAAATAATACTAACGTACTAGCGGTGCCCGAAAGCGATGATTGACGCGTTTACAAAGCCTCAACTCAGTTCCTTCGGGGTTCCAATGCACTTGGTCAAAAACTTGATAAAGAATAAAGAGCCCGCGTCCACACTCTTGCTCATTGTGGGGGAGGTGCTGAGCGCAGTCATTGGTACAAGAAAGGGGAGGAATAAAACCAGAGCCTTGATCAGAAATTACCCACCAATACTGGTTTTCGACTACCGAAAACTTTACTAAAACCGTCTTGCTCGGATCCAGCTTATTGCCATGCTTAGCTGCATTAACCAATGCTTCTTGTAGGCCCAACCGTACCTCAGCTTGCCACTGAGTTGGAACTTCTGCCAACAACAAGTCTAGGATTGGGTAAAGATAAAGCGTGGAAGCAAAGCTGATGGTACCCCAATTGCGCCCTACGGGACGAAGTGAAACCGCAATCACTGAGAAAACCCCGCCGCTTTCAGGTGGACAAACAAACCTATGTTTGTTAAGCAATCACCCTGAGAATAACCTAGTGGCTTTGTCGTGCTCAAGCTTGAGTTAGTTAACACCATACTTTAAACACTAGGAGGAAATGACCAGGCTATCACTACGGTAATTACTGAACGCTGCCTCTAGAGATTCATGGAATCACTCTTCTAAAGTATAGAACTGTAACGAAGAAAAGCCAATTTTTTGCTCTGGTTGATTGCAGCAGCACAGTGACTCAATGCTCTTTAGATCGGCTCAAAGACTTGAAGCGTGATGAGTGAAGCTCTAACTCAGATTGTAACCACTAATATTTCGGGCTGGGTTGATCCCCAAATAATGACAGTAATTCTTAATTGAATAGGGCCGGGAGTCTAAGTTTCTCAAAAAAAGAACCAGAAGCAATCAAGCTCCTGGCTCTTTAAAAACTTGGGCTTTTTTTAGTTTGTGGTTGATGAATTAACTAAAAAC
>CBIHQL010000645.1:0-2747 GCA_966211855.1 uncultured bacterium | reverse complement strand
CGCTACTGCACAGATTTTGAACGTTGAGATAAATGGGCTAGGGGTTAGACAATCTCCTGCGGCAGCCTCAACATCGAGATCGGGCAGGGCAATACCAGCAATTGTGGCACCCAGGGTCGCTCTTAGCTCATTGGCGATCGGCTGCAAAGCTTCGGCAGTGAGTTGGGCTGCATCTGCGGGGCTAGGTTGAACCGTGGTGAGCAGGCTGTGAAATAAGCGATCGCTGATCCGGTTCAGACTCCGCTCAAAATGTAGCTCCATCTCTAGCTGCTGCATTCGCACCCTGTGGAACTCATTATTCCTGACTAAAGAAAATGAATCTCCTGAGGTCGCCTGTGATGGTTCCTCTTCTTCATGATTCCACGGTTGGTAGGTATTTAACCTGTCCACAAAATTTAGTCTCTTCGATAGTTAAGGACGACCAATAGCCAGAGTTCATAGACAGGGGTTACCACACCTATTGCTGTAGATGACAAGCAAAGTTTCTACGGCAAAGTTGTTGATTAATAAACAAATATCGGGTGGTAGCAGTTTTTAAACCGAAAGTGCTGATCTTAGATACCAAAAGCTTCAGGTACTTGAACCAGCCAAGTAAAAAAGACTTTAATTTAAGCTGAGAAAAACAGAATTAATTGCTGCTAAGCAGGAAACAGGTACAGAATCAATCAAACCTGATTTTATTTTAGCAATGCTTACGTAAATGTACCGAAAATTTGCTCAATTTTTATGTAAAGTCCAGATGAATTTGCCCCTCTAGCGAAGCGATCGCGCTGAAGATCGTGAGTGAATTGCCAATCAGCCATTGCGACACATCAATGATATTCTGAAGGGCGCGAAACCGTAGTGAGTCACTGCTGCCAGATGGCGCTCCATCGCCAGAAACCGATCGAGTACCTAAGATTTATGAAAATTTTGCCGACCGCAATTCCCGATGTTCTGCTCATCGAGCCTCAAGTTTATGAGGATAGTCGCGGTTACTTTTATGAAAGTTTTAACCACAAAGTCTTTGCCGACAAGACTGGGATGCAGCCCACCTTTGTGCAAGATAATCATTCCTGCTCACAGCAATCTGTTTTGCGAGGTCTGCACTATCAAATCCAACAGCCACAGGGCAAGTTGATTCGAGTGGTGGTTGGTGAGGTGTTTGATGTTGCTGTAGATCTCCGCCGCAGTTCTCCAACCTTTGGGCAATGGGTAGGATACCGCTTAAGCGCTGAAAATCGCCAACAACTGTGGATTCCCGCAGGATTTGCTCACGGATTTTTGGTTTTGTCAGAGGTGGCTGAAGTGCTTTACAAGGCCACAGATTACTACTCACCTCAACATGAACGGTGCTTGCTGTGGAATGACCCTGAGTTAGCGATCGCGTGGCCCTTGACTGCCGAAATGCCGATTCTCTCACCCAAAGATCAGGCAGGCCAGCCTTGGAAATTGGCTGAGGTGTTTGCATGAAGCGAATCTTGCTTCTGGGTGCTGAAGGCCAGTTAGGGCGAGAACTCCAACCTGTGCTAGCACCGCTTGGGGAGGTCGTGAGCTGGGGGCGAGAAGCATTAGATCTAAGTCAAACCGATGTAATTGCCCCTGCGATCGCTCAGTTGCAACCCAATATCATCATCAATGCGGCGGCTTACACAGCAGTCGATCGCGCTGAAACCGAATCAGATTTAGCGATAGCAATTAATGCAACTGCACCCCAGAAAATGGCAGAAGTTGCGGCTGAATTAGGTGCTTTCTTCATTCATGTTTCGACTGATTATGTGTTTGACGGTACACAAAGCCAGCCTTATGTAGAAACGGCACTAACGAACCCGCTGAATGTGTATGGGCGATCGAAGTTGGCGGGTGAAGAAGCAATTCGGGCAACTTGGGAGCAGCATCTAATCCTTAGGACTGCTTGGGTGTACGGAACGCAGGGCAAAAGTAATTTTGTCAAAACTATGTTGCGTCTGGGGGCAGAGCGACCCGAAGTGCGAGTTGTAGCCGATCAGATTGGCGCTCCAACTTGGGCAGGTCAAATTGCTCAGGCGATCGCACAACTGGTGCCCCAACTCAATTCAGCGATCGCCGGAACGTATCACTATACCAATAGTGGGGTAGCGAGTTGGTATGACTTTGCGATCGCCATTTTTGAAGAAGCGCAACAACTGGGTTGGCAACTTCAGGTAGAACGAGTAGTACCGATTACGACAGCAGACTATCCCACTCCAGCCCAACGCCCCGCTTATTCAGTTCTCTCCTGTGGCAAAATATCCTCAGTTTTGGGAACCTCTGCACCCCATTGGCGACAAGGACTGCGACAGATGCTTCGGCAACTGCGCTAGTTTGGTGACTACTGGATGTATCCAAATGCAGATCGATCGCTGTAAGAGCCTCAGAAAATGAAAGCCTTAATCTTGTCGGGCGGTAAAGGAACTCGGCTGCGTCCTCTCACCTACACAGGGGCAAAACAACTCGTACCCGTGGCTAACAAACCCATCCTCTGGTACGGGATTGAAAGTATTGTGGCGGCAGGCATTACAGAGATTGGCATTATTATTAGCCCAGAAACAGGGGCAGAAGTTCAAGCCAAAACCGGAAATGGCGATCGCTTTGGAGCCAACATTACTTATATTCTGCAAGAACAACCAGCTGGTTTAGCCCATGCAGTGAAAGTGGCTCAACCATTCTTGCAAGATTCTCCCTTTATCATGTATTTGGGAGACAACTTGATTCAGAGCGAGCTGACGAGCTTCTGCACAACCTTTAGT
>CBIHQL010000644.1:0-2750 GCA_966211855.1 uncultured bacterium | reverse complement strand
CACCTTGGCAAGGTGACGCTCTACCACTGAGCTATGCCCGCATGAGCACGTTTATGAATATACCTAGAATCTTAAGGTTTTGTCAAGATCCTAATTCAAGAAATTTTGGTGATGGCAGGGTTGAATCATAGGGGCGATCGCTAGAGTGCTAAAACACGACAAAAAAGGGCGAAATCAAAGATCCGCCCCCGTGAGAAGTATTAGATTTTCAAACGTCACAACATTAATATCAAACCTGTTAGCCGATGCTGTCAGGTTCCATGGGCCAGCTTGGTACATTACTGGCAGATGCAGGGAGCGTTTGAGGTAAGGTGCTACTACCAAGAGCAGGGTTACCAGGCTGATTGCCAACTCCTGCTTTGATTTGCTTCATGAGGCTAGCCATCTCAATGGCGCTCATCGCATAGTCCCAACCCTTGTTGCTCTTAATGCCAGCCCGTTCTAATGCCTGTTGCATGGTGTCTACCGTGACAATGCCAAAAATGACGGGCACACCTGTTTGCCAACCTGCTGCCGCAATACCTTTAGAAACTTCAGCAGCCACGTAGTCGAAATGAGGGGTTTGCCCCCGAATTACCGCACCCAGGCAGATCACGGCATCATACCGATTTGCAAGCGCCAATTGCCGAGCCACCAACGGCACCTCAAAACTACCAGGAACCCAAACGTAATCGACTTGAGTTCCATGAGGGTCAGGATTTATGCCGTGGCGTTTTAAGCAGTCCTGGCAACCTTCTAGTAGTTTGGTTGTAATCAAGTCATTAAAGCGACCGATGACAATTGCAAATCGTAAAGATTCTGTCTGAGTAAAGGTTCCTTCAAAAACTGCCATGGCTGCCTATATTGTCTGTGAAGTGGAGCTGATCGGTGAGAGGGTTGCTTAAACCACTAAATAGTTGAGAGCACCCACCAAGAAAACCAAGCCGACCCAAGCCGCAGAACCTAGCAAAATCAATCGCTTAGATTGCTCCCAATTTTGTGGGGAAGCGTAGGCAACGGGCACGCCGATGACCAAAACGAAAGAGAGCGCAACCAACGCAAACAGCACAATTTGGAACAGGATTGATAACATTTTTTTCTCCCAAGACAGCAATGGACTGCTTCACAACGGTGTCGCTAAATCAGCAAGCTTGGATCAGTCCTGACTAGTACGCTACCAGAAATTAACCCCCTCTCGGCACTTTCTCTGCCAGGATCATAGAGAGATCGATCGCGAAATTTGGGCTTCAGGCTCTACATGCTCAAACACAGCATCACCAGCCGAAGGAATGACAGCCTGGAGATAACAGCAATGGATTTGATTTTGTGTCACACAACGGCTGATTTTGACACCTTAGGGGCGGCGGTAGGCTTGGCACGATTGCAACCCGGAGCCAGAATTGTTTTGTCAGGCGGATGTCATCCGGCAGTACGAGATTTTTTGGCGCTGCATCGAGATGAGTATGCGTTGATCGAACGGCGATCGGTCAATCCTGAAAAAATCCGCTCAGTTTCAGTGGTGGATGCTCAGCGGCGCGATCGCCTCGGAAAAGCTGCTGAGTGGCTAGATTTACCCCAAGTCAAAGTCACCATTTATGACCACCACCTGAATAGTGATTGCGATATTCCAGCCGTTGCTACTTATATCGAGCCTGTCGGAGCCACTACCACGCTCATTGTTGAGAAACTGCAAGCTGAGCAGGTTGTACTCACGCCGTCAGAGGCAACAGTGATGGCGTTGGGAATTCACGTTGATACGGGTTCGCTGACTTATGATCATGCAACGGCACGAGATGCCCGGGCGATCGCTTGGTTGATGGAGCAAGGCGCGAGCTTACGGGCGATCGCAGAATATGTTGATCCCGGGTTATCTCCACAACTGCAAGAACTGCTGGCGATCGCGTTGGATGCGATGCAAACCGAGGAAGTACAAGGCCGGAAAGTTTCTTGGGTACTGCTGCATCCCGAAGCTTACGTTCCAGGGCTGTCGAGTTTGACTTCTCGGTTAGTCGAGTTGACCGAAAGTGATGCCCTCTTGCTAGCGGCTCATTACCCAGTGCGTGAAATAGAACCAGATCAGCCAGCCGATGTGCCTCTCGAAGATACGCGCTTGACGGTGATTGGGCGATCGCAAATTGAAGGCACTGACCTGAATGAATTGTTTCAACCTTGGGGTGGTGGCGGGCATCCCTCTGCGGCTGCTTTAACAATGCGTGGCGTTGACCCAGAAGCCACCTTAAACGAACTCTGGCAAACCCTGAACGCTCAGATTCCCCAACCTTTGGCGGCTCGCGAGCTGATGTCTTCACCTGTGCGAACCATTCGCCCCGAAACGACAATTGATGAGGCGCAGCGGATTCTACTGCGGTACGGTCACTCTGGCCTGTCTGTGGTCGATCCGGCGGGTCAACTGGTCGGGATTATTTCGCGACGAGATTTGGATATTGCGCTGCACCACGGGTTTGGTCACGCCCCAGTCAAGGGTTATATGACCACTAACCTGAAAACAATTGCCCCAGAGACACGACTGCCTGAAATTGAATCGTTAATGGTGACCTATGATGTCGGTCGTCTGCCTGTGCTAGACCAAGGCAACCTGGTCGGAATCGTGACTCGCACCGATGTGTTGCGGCAGTTACATCAACTACAACGACCGGCGATCGCGACCACTGCGGCAGGTGTTAACTTACCCATCCGTACCTCGATTCCAGATCAGCTGAAAAAACGTTTGGCACCTCAGTCTTGGGCTGTGCTGATGGCGGCAGCGCAAC
>CBIHQL010000643.1:0-2757 GCA_966211855.1 uncultured bacterium | reverse complement strand
GGGCGTTGCAAACTGATGGGTTGTTAGCGCTGACGGTGGATGATCTAATGGCTGAGACTCGCCAATGGCTTTCAGGCGCGGGGATTGGGCAGCTTTTGGTAATGGCTTTGCGAACGTCGCCAGAGCACGAGCCGACTGGGATTGTGATTGTAGCCGATGAGCGATCGCGCCACTGGCCAGAGCGTCACCTCAACGCCCTGGGCACGTTGGTCAGCCAGTTGGCATGGTCACGTCGGCATCTCTTGCTCACTGATTCTCTCAAGGCTCAGCGCGAAAATTTAGAGCGGATCAATTGGTACAAGCAACGCCGCATTGAAGAAATCTACCGCTCGATGAATATAAGCTTGAAGCGTTTGAATGAGTTGGCAACCCAAAAAGACCCACTCGTTGGCACGCGATTTCAGCAGATTTTGCGTCAAATGGGAGACTCACTTAATCCCATCAGCCAACTGATTAAAGATGAACCGTGGCGATTGCGGGCTTATTACGAAACGGTTCCCCTCGCGACCTTGCTGAAGCGATCGCTCGAACGGGTTGACAGCTTGATTAAGCAACGCCAACTCTGGTCACAAGTTCATAACAATGAGGGCAACTTGACCATTGGGGGTGACATCGTCAAGATTGAGGCGGTGTTGTACGAAATTTTGGTCACGGCTTGTTATCGTTGTCAGCCGAGTGGTCGCATTGATATCTGGTGCCGCACCCTAGAGCAACGCTGGCTAGAACTGTCGATTACAGACAGTGGGGTGATTGAGCCGCGACTCGTTGCCGAACTGCAAACGGGGCGATCGCTCGATCTTTTAGCGCCATCTACCTTAGACCAACCACCTGGTTTGCATTTACTAATTTGTCAATCGATGATGAAGCAGATGGGGGGTGAATTTAATCTCTATAAGCTAGAAGATGGTCGAATTCTCAGTCGGCTGGTGATTCCGCTGTCTTCAGGCTCACCCACCGACAAAACGCAGATCATGCGTGGTGAGACTACGACCTTTTCATAGCAGCCGTTGATCGAATACTCGTTGCAATATTGAGCAAACAAAAGTAGGGGCGGGTTTAGCCGATAAGTTGCCGATTTTACGGTGAGCTTAACAGCAGAACCCGCCCTCACAAGAGGATCAGAGGCTAAGACCTAGACCATTTCAGTAGAAGTTTCTACCGAAGGTTGGACTTGCGGCTGGAATTGGAACAGCGAGTAGACGACGTTACGACGGATGTCAGTCATCATCTCTAAGAACAACTCATAACCTTCGCTCTTGTACTCGATCAGTGGGTCTTTTTGACCATAACCGCGAAGACCGACCGATTCTCGCAGGGCATCCATTTGTTGTAGGTGCTCCCGCCAGAGGGTATCAATTTGCTGCAGGATGAAGAATCGTTCAGCTTGCCGCATCAAACCGGGCTGAATTTGATCGACTTGGCCTTCCTTGAGGTCGTAAGCAATCCGTACTTGCTCGTGGAGGAAGGTTTTCACTTCGCCCATCGATAGGTCTTCGAGTTGGTTGGGTTCAAGGTCAGCGAGCAGATAGACAAACTCTTTGACCTTGCTCACCATCTTGTCGAGTTCCCATTCTTCGGCGGGCAGTTCGGGGTTGATATAAGCATCGACGATGTCATCCATCGTCCGCTCAGCATATTTGATTACCTGCTCTTTGAGGTCTTGCCCTTCTAGGACTCGGCGACGCTCAGCGTAGATGGCTCGACGTTGATTGTTCATCACCTCGTCGTATTCAAAGACTTGCTTCCGAATGTCGTAGTAATAGGTCTCGACTTTCTTTTGAGCACCTTCGAGCGATCGCGTCAGTAGACCCGACTCAATCGGCATATCTTCTTCGACCCGGAAGGCATTCATCAAGCCTGCCACGCGATCGCCCCCAAAAATCCGCAGCAAGTTGTCTTGCAAGCTGAGGAAGAATTTAGTGGAACCGGGGTCACCTTGCCGTCCTGCCCGACCTCGCAACTGGTTGTCAATCCGGCGAGACTCGTGACGCTCAGTCCCAATCACGTGCAAGCCACCCAGATTAATGACTTCTTGGTGTTCGCGATCGGTAAATTGCTCGTATTCTTTGCGAATTAGGTTGTAAACTTCCCGCAGCCGTTGGATAACTGGGTCATCGGTGGGTGCTTTCTCAGATGCGATCGCCACGACATCTTCGGCTTCTAGCTCAGGTAGCGATCGCTCACCGTACTGCTTCACGGCAAAGTCAACCTCATCTTTGAGCTGTTGCTCGGTCGATTTTGATAACTGGGTTGGGAAAATTTGGGGAGAAGCTTTCCAGGTTTTGACCTTCTTACCAGGCATAAACCCTTGACCGCCACCGCGGCTGTTTTCTGCTCCGGCGACGCTGGTGACCCCAAAACTATCTTCGTCTTCTGGCTGTACAATCCGAGGCATGAAATACTCTCGAACCTTCAGCCGCGCCATATAGTCGGCGTTACCACCCAAGATAATGTCAGTGCCTCGACCTGCCATGTTGGTGGCGATCGTTACAGCACCTTTGCGACCTGCCTGAGCAATAATTTCTGATTCTCGCTCGACGTTTTCGGGTTTAGCGTTGAGTAGGTTGTGGGGTACTCCCTGTTGTTGCAGGAGGTGCGACAATACCTCTGATTTTTCAACGCTGGTGGTACCCACAAGAATGGGCCGACCGACTTCATGCAGTTCAGCGCATTCTAGAGCGATCGCTTTCCACTTCGCTTCTTCGGTTTTGTAAACCACATCTGACACATCAGCCCGACTGGTCTTCCGGTTGGTGG
>CBIHQL010000642.1:0-2765 GCA_966211855.1 uncultured bacterium | reverse complement strand
GGCCCGGTTGTTGGCGTCTGTTTGACTGTTGTCATCGCATTAGCAATGCTGCGAGAAGCCTGAGCCAATGTTTGATAGACCTGAGCAAAGCGGGTTTGAAAGTCTTTTAATTGAGCATCCTGAACGCTGACGCCTTTTGTTTCTTGGGATAGCCCTTCCAAGTTAGTGGCTAACTGGTTCATTGCTGTTGGATCATTACCGTTAATGCCAGCACTTGCGATCGCCTGACCTTTATTAATGACTCCAATCAACTTGTTGCACTGAACGACTTTACTTTCACCACACCCGATTAACAGTAAACATACAAGACTAACCACAATAGTTGTTCTACCCGCTCGGTAAAGACGGCGCATCAACAACACTCCTCACAGATTGAATGAATTCAAACTACATCAAAACTAACTAGCAGCCTAAAACGACTCACCCTGAAGCAACCAACGCAGTTGAATTGGATGCTAGGTCATCTCAAGCCAACAAAGCAAATCAATTTGATAATCTGCTACCTGAGGTAATGCACCGTGTCATAAGACAACCGTAGTTTTTGATGAGTGTCAAGTTCAAGAGCAGTGCTGCTATGCGATCGCTGACTTCACCTCATTTGTTTAAGCCAATAAAAAAAGGCACAAAACAATGTGCCTGTTCAAAAATGCTTGAGCTGAGCCTTAGAAAAGGAAGGTAGTGCGAATGGTTCCAATCACAATGTCATCATTGGCGCTGTTGTGATCGGGGGCTGTGAGCCAAATAATTCCAGGTGTAATCGAAATGTTGTCATTGATTTGATGCTGGTAAAACGCTTCTAGATGCAAAGAAGTATCCGTATCTTCTCCAAACAATCCAGTCACGCTTGTGGGCAATCCTGCCAATAAAGGAGTTGCGGCTGCACTCACATTGATATCAGAATCAATGACTTTAGGTTCCATACCAACAATAATTCCAGCCAAGTTCCCTTGCTTACCAAGATCAGGGAAGCCAAGAGTAACAGCCCAATTGAAGGTTTCAAAATCCCCTCTTTCAAACAAACCACCAGCGGTTGCCAGCGTCCGAGAGAAGGTATAGCCAGCCCAACCACCCAAAACAAACTTATTACTAAGTAGCCAAGATAGCTCCACTCCTAAAGAGTTGCTGACAACGGGAACGCTAGTGCCGAAACCAAGCCCGCCCAGGAAGTCACTTACGGTTACGTCTGGCGAAACTTCTTGCTCACCAACTTGGCCTAAGAGCGATCGCGGGTTTGCCAAGTTACTTCCTGTCCCTGTTTCTTGGTTGTAGGCATGTACAAAAGTCAAACCCACATTTAAGCGATCGTTGGGCTTCACCAACAACTGAGCTAGAGCACCGTAACCGCCATCAAACAAACCATTTTTTTCACTAGGGTCGGCTGCATCACTTGCTAAGTAGCCTAAGCTCAGTTCTAGCTTGTCGCCAAATTCGTGCCTTAACCCCAACCCTGCACCTTCTACCAAATAATAGATAGGATTGCGCGTTCCAAACGTAGAAAGGGCTCCTGTGGCTCCATCGCCATCTAAGAAGTTAACTGTACTCGCAAAATCATCCGCTGCTCCTGAGTTTGCCGCTAAAACTACCTCAGTACTCTGACCTAAAGGAAAGCTATAGAGTAGCGCCTCAACCTCAACATTATTGTCAGAACCGCCAGCAAAAGCCAGGTCACCCTCTGGTGTCAAGGTTGTCTCAGAGAAGGAAGTTAAGCCTTCGGCCTGCAACCGCGTTCTTAACAAATCCCGACCTGTAAAGCTAGTTTCCAAATTGAGTCGAGCGCGATCGCCCAGTACTGTTACGTTGTCAACCTCCTCACCCAAAGCATTATCACCAGCCGCCACTCCTGCTAAGCCAAAAATGACTTCCCCAGCTAATTTAGTCGTAGTTGAAAACTGATTTGCTTCCAACTCTGCTGTACGGGCTTCTAAGGCATCGACCCTTCCCCGCAGAGTTGCCAACTCTGCCGAAAATTCTTCTTGTAACCGTTGCAGCGTTGCCAGGTCTTCTTTGGTAACCAAATCGGCAGTTCCAGCAGCAATCAATTCATTGATGCGATCTAAGCAAGCGTTAACCCCCGCTGCAAACTCATAGCGAGTCATAGCACGGTTACCCCGGAAGGTTCCATCTGGATAGCCTGCAATACACCCATAGCGCTCAACTAAAGACTGCAACGCTTGAAATGCCCAATCAGTTGGTTGCACATCAGATAACTGAGAAACCGAGGTTACCTGGGCTAGAGGATCAACATCCACTAGGGGTTGAGTAGATGGGGCTCCTGAAGAATCTCCTACACGTTGACTATCGCCTGCGACCTCACTCGCGATCGCAGAAACACCCCCAGCTATTAGCAGCCCAAAAGCTAAGGGAGAAACTAGTAAAGCACGGCAAAAACGAGCTGTGACCATTAATATTTCACTCCTCACACCTAGTTGCACTCTGTTCGCTCATGAATTGAATATTCTTCAGTAGGGTTGCAACTAACCCTTCTTCATAATTCTGATAGTGGATCCACTTGCTCGAAATCATCATGTCGAGCAAGTGGAAACCTTTAACTAAAGTACATTATTGAGAACGATAATCAAAATTAGCCGCGTACTCTAAGGTCTTGGCTCAGAAAAGTGGTAGGTGCTGAGCTTGAAAACTTTATTCGGTAAATTCAACAGTTATTGAGGACTTGTGGAGGCGAAACCGTTATGTAGAAGGAGTTTCAAGCAATCTCAAAAAATTTTCTATCCAAGGGTTGACAAAGCCCGTCTGCTCTCGTTATC
>CBIHQL010000641.1:0-2766 GCA_966211855.1 uncultured bacterium | reverse complement strand
ATTTCTGGATTGGCTAGTAGTCTTTGCAGTTGCGTCGGTACTAATGAAATGAATCCACCAACCGGAGCGATCGGCAAGATATTCCCTTGTTCTAATTGCTTAAACGGCTGGATAGCTAAGCACCCGCCCGAAGTAAACGCTCGCATAAACTGCATTAGTCCGCTGACATGATAAAGCGGTAAAACACAGTAAGCATTCACAATCGTTTGCTGAAAATATTGCTGGAAGCCTTGCACCGAAGCCATTAAAGTCTGCCAGGTGTGAATTGCAAATGAAATTCGCCCTGAAGACCCTCCTGTGGGAATCATGATCCAACCCGGTTGAACAACTGACTGGGACAAACGTTGTTCAACCTCAACTGACGACAGACTAGCGCGATCGCCCCAAATTAAATCTGGTTGTACCAATTCCCCCACTTGTCGCCACTCTGCTTCTACCCAGTTGGGGTTACCCAGAAACACCGGACATCTTGCGGCAGTTGCTGCCAGAAACCCGGCCAAAAATCGCACTGGATCAATCTCAACGAGCAAAATCTTTGGATAAAATCTTCGCTGGTCAATGTGTTTTACTAGTTCTTCGTATAATTGCTGGGCAAGGCTTGTAACAGCTCGACTATCACCTCCAAGCAACCAATCATCTAGCGATCGCTGCTGCAAATAAGCTAGAGGCTGTTCCATATCTGCTCAAAAGTTAGTTGCTCTAGGCCATCATTAAACCAGTGATTGACCCCAAACCCAAGCGCACGATTGCTTCGATTCAGTTGTACAGCCAGTTGCAATGCTGCTTGACGACCAATCGGCGTTTCAAAAACCGATGACCCCACTACATCCAATTGATGCTGGCAAAACTGCTGTAATTGGCTCGGAGATCCAGCGATCGCAGGTTTAACCACAAAAATTCCTCGCCATCCCTGTTGATAACAAGTTTGCAGTTGTTGCAGTGTTGCTACCGATTCATCTAGCGCTAAGGGAGTTCGGAATTTCTGGCTAAGTGCTAGCATTTGTTCAAATTGATCCACCGGAAGAGGCTGCTCTAAAAACTCAATAGCCAGATCGTCACAAACTTGCAAATAAGCGATCGCCTGCTCATGATTCAACCCTGCATTTGCATCTAGACGGAGTTGGGCTGCCTCAGGTAGTGCTTTTCTTAGCGCTGATAATATTGGTAGCTCGTCTTCTAAAGGAGCCACACCAATCTTCCACTTAAATGTCCGAAAACCTTGCTCCCAAAGCGATCGCCACCTCTCTAGAGCTGATGCTCCCGTAGGTAATAAAGCACTATAAATTCTTTGGGAATCACCTAGTTGATTTGCATTAGTAATTGGGCGATCGCTCTCACCACATTTCAAAGCAGCCAAAGCCGTCTCAAACCCAAACTGACACGCTGGTAAATGACTAGGAACTGTTAGTATTTCTACCGCAGATGCCGAGAATGCAAGCTTTTGACAAAAACTTACGGCCTCTGCCATACTCTCAGTACCAAATAAAGGAAGAGGGGAAACCTCTCCAAATCCAATATTATCCTTTCCGTCTATCAGACGCAGAACAATACCTTCTCTAAACTTCCACAACCCATGACTAGTAATCAATGGAAGCTTAAACCAACGTCGGTAAATCTTATAACATACATGAACTATCAATACAAATATCCTAAGAATTCAGTTCTTGCGAAATTTGCACTACAAACCAAAGTCTCGCTTAAATTACTGAAGTGATAGATTCAAAATGATTTCAAACAAACGTAAGAATAAACCATGACTGAGATAGATCATACGCTGCTAACTACTAACTCTGGGATGCTATGGCAAAGAATCAAAGAACAAACTCATCATGCTCTCCAGTGTGGTGCTCTTCAACCTCTACTGACAGAATATGAATTCATTGAAGATCATGGCATTCAATTTTTAGTCCGCGTTCTATCTAATTTGAACCGTAAAGCTCAAGCCCAGCAGAAAGAAGTTCAACCCAACACTAGTAAAGAATTCAATCCCTTTCTACCCTACGACCCCAACCTCTTTATTGCAAACATCTCTGAGACTCACCTCTGTTTACTCAACAAATTTAATGTCATAGACCACCATTTTCTAATTATTACCCGCGCTTTTGAAAAACAAGAAAGTCTTCTAACACTACAAGACTTTTTAGCAACGTGGATCTGTCTCAGTGAGGTTAACGGCTTCGTTTTCTACAACGCTGGCAAAGCAGCAGGAGCTAGCCAAAAGCATAAACATCTACAATTCATTCCTTTACCCTTACTAGCAGATCACCCTGATCTACCAATTACATCAGCCATCTCAGCAGCAACTTTCACAAATGGGATCGGGACAATATCTTGCTTTCCCTTTCAACACGCTCTCATTCGATTCAATTTCAAGAGCCGTTCAGACATTCTAGAAAAAGCTTTACATAGCTTCGAATGCTATCGAAAACTATTAAACACACTCAATATTAATATCCCTCCAGACCAGGAAGAACGCAAAAACATCAGTGCTCATAATCTACTGATAACAAAAGAATGGATACTGATCATTCCCAGGCTTCAAGACAGTTTTAATAACATTTCTGTTAATGCAGCAGGCTTTGCGGGCACTCTCTTCGTTAGAAACATAGAGCAAATGAAAATTCTCAAAGCAAGCGGGCCCATAGCAATTCTAAAGGGTGTGACACTAGCTCAAAAAGATATCTAATCGTACTTACTAATAAAAGCAACAAAGAGACCCCCTGATGTTTGAATCAGGAGGTCTCTTGTCTTTCACTATCACCCTGG
>CBIHQL010000640.1:0-2775 GCA_966211855.1 uncultured bacterium | reverse complement strand
TGTTACCGACAGTCACAAATCTGGTTAGTTCGGCTGCAAAACCCTCTAAAAGATTGCCACTCTACCTGGTTTTAGTGGTGCCGTTCTTGCTTCAAGTTTTTGCAGCCGTGGGGTTAACCGGGTGGCTCTCATTTAGAAATGGGCAGAAAGCGGTCAATCAGCTTGCCGATCAGTTGATTGATAAAAACTCAAGATTGGTAGAGCAGCACCTTGATGATTTCCTAACAACTCCTCAGCAAGTTCTCAAAATTAATCTAGATTCCATTGAACTAGGGCAACTCAAACTAGAAGATCACGGTCGCGCAGGGCACTACTTTTGGAAACAAGTTACAACATTCGACGATATCAGCTACATCGGCTATGCGCTCGCAAACGGTGAATTTGCTGGGGCTGGCGCTTTTCTGAAAGATCAGGGAATTACAATCGACGAAATTTCTGCCAGAACGCAAGGCAAAAATCTCACCTATGTGACTGATAGCAAAGGCAATCGGACTCAGGTTGTCAAGGTTTACGATAACTGGAACCCGCGAGAAGAAAAGTGGTACAAGCAACCCGTTCAGGCTGGCAAAACAACGTGGGGTGAAGCTTATATTTGGGCCAACGATCCTGTTGTTGCCGTAGCGTTGAGTCAGCCCATTTATGACACCTCCAAAAACCTGCAAGGGGTGTTTCTGCTGGAACTGTTTCTAGATAAAGTGAGTGACTTTTTGAGCAATCTGAAAGTTAGCCCATCTGGAAAAGTTTTCATTATTGAGCGGGATGGCACACTCATTGCTCACTCCATTGAGCAAGATCCCTTTGTGATGAAAGATGGTAAAGCTCAACCTCTCAATGTTTTAGATAGTAGTGATCCGTTAATTCGAGCAACTGCCAAGCATTTGCAAGAGAAGTTTAATAGCTTCGGCGATATTCAAGCAAGCCAAGAAGTTCAATTTAAATTCGATGGTGAGCGAGAGTTTATCAAAGTCACACCCTTGCAAAATGCGTTGGGGTTGGATTGGCTGGTCGTTGTCACTGTCCCCGAAGCTGACTTCATGCAGCAGATTAATGCCAATAACCGAATTACGATCTTGCTTTGCTTTGTGGCCTTAGGTGTTGCTAGCGGATTGGGGATTGTGACAGCACGTTGGATTGCTCGCCCCATTTTACGGCTGAACTGGGCCAGCCAAGCGATCGCTTCAGGAGACCTAGATCAAGCTATTGAAGTCAGCAAAATTCGCGAACTCGATGGTTTGGCTCAATCCTTCAACCAAATGGCAGGACAGTTGCAGCAGTCTTTTACAGCGCTAGAAAAAACCAACGAAGAACTCGAACAGCGTGTTGAAGAACGTACAGCCGAACTCAGGGAAGCCAAGGAAGTCGCGGATGCTGCCAATCATGCCAAGAGTGATTTTTTGGCAAATATTAGCCATGAACTCAGGACACCGCTCAACGGCATTCTAGGCTATGCCCAAATCTTGCAGTGCTCACAAAATATTCCTGCCAACGAGCTGCACAAAGTTCAAATTATTCATCAGTGTGGCTCTCATCTGCTGACTTTAATCAATGACGTTTTAGATATCTCTAAGATTGAAGCCAGAAAATTAGAGCTGGCTCCAACCGCAATTCATCTACCCGCGTTTCTACAGGGTGTCGTGGAAATTTGCCGCATTAGAGCAGAGCAAAAGAAACTGCAATTCATCTATCAACCACCCGACAACTTGCCCATTGGGATTAAAACTGACGAGAAACGCTTACGGCAGGTATTGATCAACCTCTTGGGAAATGCAATTAAATTCACCTCTAAGGGAAGCGTTACTCTTGCAGTTCAGGTTACACCAACTCCAGCTGATGCCTCTACTGTTCAAATTCATTTCGCGATTCAAGACACAGGGGTAGGAATCGCGGCTGAACATCTTGAGCGGATCTTTTTACCATTTGAGCAAACCGAGAAAGCCAAACTCCAAACCGAAGGTACAGGGTTAGGTCTAGCCATCAGTCAAACCATTGTGGAATTGATGAATAGCCGAATTCAGGTCAGCAGTCAGTTAGGAACTGGAAGTGTATTTGAATTTGAGATTGCCTGTCCGCTGGCTGACGACTGGATTGAATCTAATACCATCACAAATATCGGTAAAATCAAGGGCTATTCTGGAAAGACACGCCAAATTCTGATTGTGGACGATCGCTGGGAAAACCGCTCTGTCCTTGTGAACTTGTTAGAACCACTTGGTTTTAGCTTGATAGAAGCCAACAACGGTCAAGAAGGACTAGACAAAGCCAAAGAGTTGCAGCCCGACTTGATCATTGCTGATTTGGCGATGCCTGTGATGAGTGGTTTTGAAATGACTCGACTCTTGCGATCGCTAGAGGCTTTCCGCAAGCTACCAATCATTGCCTCCTCCGCCAGTGTCTCCAACATCGATCGCCAACAGAGCCTAGAAGCAGGTTATGACGACTTCTTGCCCAAACCTGTCTCTGCTACGGAATTGTTGGATCAACTAGAGCACCACTTGCAACTGGAATGGATCTATCAAGCCAATGTTGCTGAAACCGCTCCATCCACTACCGAAGTTTCACCACAGGAGATGGTTTTTCCGGCTCCAGAAGAACTGATCAATTTATATGCGGCGGCACAAGCAGGCTATGTCATGGATATTCAACCTGACGCCAAGCGACTCCAAGAGCTTGACAGCAAATACTCAGCTTTTGTCAATAAGGTGTTGCAGTTGGCTGAAGATTTTGAAGATGAGGCGATCGCCACTCTCATCCAACCTCACATGATTACAGCCTAAC
>CBIHQL010000639.1:0-2793 GCA_966211855.1 uncultured bacterium | reverse complement strand
AACCAGACCCAGCGATCGCCCCTCCAACCACGAGTGAAGCCGACAAAGATCGTGAAGGTGACCCCGAACTCGTTAGCACCGAAGGCACCGTTGATGGTGGGGTCTGCCGTTTTCGAGCGGCTCATTTTGAGTGGTTAATTGGGGTGGCAGAAGGGTTAGGTTTGCACTTTGAGGAGATGGGCAAACGTAAGCATGGCAGACCTAGCACCCTCCATTTTTGCGATGCGTTGATTCGGCTGTATGGTAGTGATGACCCGCAAATTGCTGAGGGAGCGAGTTTTGCCGTAGAGCACTGGGCAGCAGCAGGTTTTTGGCAGGAATTAGAGGACGGTTTGACCAAGATTAAGCAGAGCCGCCACCCGCAACTCCATTTAGCATTTTTTACCTGGCATAACCGCGTTGAAGCTCAACATGCCGGACATGCCCTAGAGGAATTAGAAGCAGTCTACTTTAGCCCAGACTTTGATGCCCAGAAATTTTTCCAGGGTGGGCAAGAGATTTTGGAAGCGATCGCCGTCTTTTGGGATGGGTTGGAGAGCGATCGCCTTGCTCAGATTTACCTGTAAGGAGATGGCTTGATAGCAGGTGGAGTGAGGGTGAGGAGCTATGACAAAACAATTATCTTTGGAGGAAATGATCGCTTGTGGAGTTGACCCAGAGCGGGCGATCGCGAGTCTCTCTCAGATTAATCAATGGCTGACTTCACTGAGCGCTAAGGATTGTTGGCAACACCTCACCCAACACATCTTAAAGCCTGACGATCCCTTCGCTTTCCATCATCTGCTCTATACCAATGCATTCGCTGATTGGGACTATAGTTATGGATACCCTCCAGCTTGGTATCCCTCTCAAGAACAGATTGCGGCGACTCACATTGCTCAATTAATGAGTGAGTTACAGCTCTCTAGCTATTCTGATCTGCATGTTTGGTCTGTGCAACACCGAGCGCAATTTTGGCAGCGGATGATTGAGAAACTCGGGATTCGTTTTCAACAGTTCTATACCCAAGTTTTAGATCTTTCGCAGGGAGTGGAATCACCGCAATGGTTGGTCGGTGCTCAATTGAACATTGTCGAGAGTTGTTTTCGGGCACCTGAAACTCAAACTGCCATTATCTTTCAGCCCGAAGGTGGTGCGATCGCTCGCCTTACCTATGGCGAGTTGCGTGGCTTAGTTAACCAAATTTCTAATGGCCTTGTCACAGCCGGATTTCAGCCCGGAGATGCGATCGCGATTGTGCTACCGATGACCGTGGAGGCGATCGCTGTCTATTTAGGGATTGTGCAAGCAGGGTGTGTCGTCGTCTCGATCGCAGATAGTTTTGCGCCCCCCGAAATCGCCACCCGCTTACAAATTGCGAATGCTAAAGCGGTGTTTACTCAAGACACTGTTATCCGGGCGGGAAAGATACTCCATTTATATGAAAAAGTAGTTGCCGCCCAAGCACCGACTGCGATCGTTCTTGGCGCTGATCCTGCGACCGAATTACGCCCCAGCGATCGCCCTTGGCAAACCTTTCTGAGCAAGAATAGCCAATTTAAGGCTATTCCCCGCTCTCCGGCTGCACATACCAATATTTTGTTCTCATCCGGTACCACAGGCGAACCTAAGGCTATTCCTTGGGCGCAAACCACCCCGATCAAATGTGCGGCTGATGGCTATCTGCATCAAGATATTCACCCAGGTGATGTGGTTGCTTGGCCCACGAACTTGGGATGGATGATGGGGCCGTGGCTCATCTGTGCCAGTTTGATCAACCAAGCCGCGATCGCTCTTGATTACGGCGTGCCCACGAGACGAGAATTTGGCAAATTTATCCAAGATGCCCAGGTAACCATACTTGGAATTGTGCCCAGCTTAGTAAATACCTGGAAGACGACCCAATGTATGCGAGGGCTAGATTGGAGCGCTATCAAAACGTTTAGCTCTACCGGGGAATGCTCTAACCCACAAGATATGTTGTTTTTGATGTCTCTAGCAGGCTACAAACCTATTGTGGAGTATTGTGGCGGTACGGAGATTGGTGGCGCTTATATCACGGGTACGCTCGTCCAACCCTGTGCCCCAGCAACCTTCACCACACCAGCTTTAGGTCTAGACATTGTCATCTTAAATGCAGACGATCAACTTGCCGACCAAGGCGAAGCGTTGCTCATTCCACCCTCGATTGGCTTGTCTACTGAACTGTTAAATAGAGATCACCACCAGATCTATTTTGCCGATACTCCCGTCTTACAGCCATTTAAGGATTGTGACTCTTGTTCCCTCCAAGGTTGGGGGGCTAGGGGGGTGGAATTTGCTGTAACTCGAAATTCTCAAGCATCCCTTACCCTCCGGCGGCATGGCGATCGCTTAGAACGGTTACCCAATGGCTGTTACCGCGCTCAGGGTCGGGTTGATGACACCATGAATCTGGGTGGGATTAAAGTCAGCGCCACAGAGATTGAACGAGTCCTCAATACCATTGCAGAGATTAGAGAAACCGCCGCGATCGCCATCTCCCCGTCTGAAGGTGGCCCCGGTCAACTGGTTGTTTATGCAGTGGTCACACCCCAAAATCAGAAATCTCTACCAGAGCTACAAGCCAGTCTACAAACCGCGATCGCTCAGCAACTCAATCCACTTTTCAAGATTCGCGAGTTAATCATTGTGGAAGGTCTGCCCCGAACAGCCTCTAACAAAGTCATGCGCCGAGTTCTCCGCGATCAATATTCTTCTCAACAATCTCCCTTAATTACCAAAGTGAGCCGATTATGACCAGATTTGCAGAACGGATGAGTCATTTAGGCACGG
>CBIHQL010000638.1:0-2800 GCA_966211855.1 uncultured bacterium | reverse complement strand
ACCTTGCTGGCGACTTTAGTAGAGATTGCCACCAGTGTTTATCAAGCGGGTTTTCGCAAACTGGTATTGCTGAATGCCCACGGTGGACAACCCCAAGTTTTAGAAATTGCTGCTAGAGATTTGCACGTGCAGCATCCAGACTTTATGATCTTTCCTTTATTCGCGTGGAATGTTCCCAACATTGCAATTGAATTGTTCACCCCGCAAGAACTGAGTGTTGGTATTCATGCAGGAGATGCTGAAACCAGCTTAATGTTGGCGATCGCACCCAATCAAGTCCACATGCAGCGGGCGATCGCTGAATATCCGCCAGAGCGATCGCCCCACAGCTTGTTGAGCCTGGAAGGAAAGCTGCCCTTTGCCTGGGTAACCCATGACCTCAGCCAAAGCGGTGTGATTGGTGACCCAACGACTGCCACCCCCGAAAAAGGCGATCGCCTACTACAATCTCTAGCTGAAGGTTGGGTGAAAGTCATTCAAGAAATTCACCACTTCCAACAACCACAGGCAACTTCGGCAGATCCTTAAGCTGCACGCCGAAGCTTACGCCCCAAGCCGATCGCCCCTACAGCCATCAGCCCTAGCGTCACCCCCGGTTCAGGTACAGAAGCGGGTGGTTCACTTGCAGCCTTTAATTGCCGATAAGCGTAGTTACCCATAATTTCATGAGTTTTGGTTGTCGGATGAATTGGATCCCAAAAAAAGTACTCACCAGGGTTACTACAAAGCGTCAAAGCTGACCGGTTAAAGCAAGGTTCGGTGACATTGCTCAAACCAAACTGAGCCGGATTCGCTAAGGTCTGAGTGAAGAGACTATTGAAATCAACAGACACAATCTTGCCATCAAAACCAGCAGTCTGACTCAAGTCATCCAGACGCTGAGCCAACAGAGCATTGTGGTCTCTAGTTAATTGGTTGAGCGGCTCGGCAATAGGAGAGCCATTTGTTAAAGGTAATTTGCCCAAATCCGGTAGGTTAGGTACTAAAAAGTTTTTCGCTCCAGCAGCCATCAAAGTGCTAATCGCCGTAATCAAGTTATCTACTGTTTCATCAGGAGTTGTGAAAGGCTTAAACTCCGCACTTTGGGTTGGTAGATAGTCATTTGCTCCCGCCCAAACTACAAACAAGGCATCGGTACTAACGGCGGCAGGCGGAACAGAATTTCGAAAAGTATTAACTTGCTTTTGGAGTGAAAGGGGAAGAGGCGGCAGAGGAAGGGTACTCGGTAAGACTGTATTCAAATCTCCGGTTGTTGAACCTGCTAAAGCAATAATTAATGCCATCCGTTGCTACGCCCTGAGTAGGGGCAAAGAATGGAACCGGATTCAGACCTAGATCTCCCGCTAAATATTCCACCCAAACAGGGCCGTCAGAAAGCCGTTGAGCATAAGGAGGAGGTGGAAAGGGATCACCTAAGCTTTTGGTTAAGTTGTAGATATTACCAGGGTCACTAAGGCTGTCACCGAAGGTAAAGATTTGGTCGAAGCCAAAGGTTGCGGCTTGACTAGGCAAACTGTAGAGCGTACCGCAGGCGATCGCGGCAGTTGTAGCAATGGAAGCGAGCTTATGCATAAAATTGCGATATTCACATCCCTCTAATATCCGAAGTTTGCGGCTGCGAAACTGTAAAGATACGGTGTTTTTTCTAAGAAGTTTACAAGGCAGTGCTTTAATCCGTGTAATCCGATACGCTGCACCCCAGCGAACTCAACTTGAATAATAGAAATTGCGTGACTCAGCAATTGCCACGATCCACACATTTTTAAGCAAATGATGACTTTGCCTAAAAATTGTAACTTTCAATACAGTTTTTAATTCAAAAATGTATATTGAAAGCAGGATCGAATTCACTCAGTCTCATCGAAGCGAGGTTTGATCATGGCAGAACTTACTTGCACCTTCCCGGTTCCCCGCACCTCCGAAGAGCTAGAGGCCGCCATTCAGGAATACCGTAACAGCGATCTACATGGAGTAGAACTGTTCTGTCAGTGGCAAGCGATTTGCGAAGCCTCGCTCCACCAAGAATTTAACGAGCCCAAAACCGATATCGTCTTGGGCGAAGATAGTTACTAACGTTCCAGAGATCAGGCGAACTGGCTAACTAAGGCGATCGCGATCGTGGGGTGCATCAAAATCGAGAATCGGGCCTTTCGGAACAATTCTCGTAGGATTCACCTTCGGATGGCTTTTGTAGTAATGCCACTTGATGTGGTCTAGATGACAGGTCGTTTTAATTTCTGGGCGCTGATACAGATCCTTGAGATAGTTCCACAAATTGGGATAGTCAACAATTCGGCGCAAGTTGCACTTAAAGTGACCATAGTAGACCGCATCAAAGCGTAATAGAGTTGTAAACATACAAATGTCAGCCTCGGTCAAGCGATCGCCGCATAGATACCGTTGCTGGTCTAAGACTTGCTCCCAATGGTCGAGTGCCTCAAACAACTCGGTGACGGCTTCTTCATAAGCTTCTTGTTGGGTGGCAAAACCCGCCCGATAGACGCCGTTATTGATCGGTTGATAAATCGCGTCAATCGTTTGATCAATCTGGCTTTGCAAATCTGTGGGATATAGATCAATATCTTTGGTAGCGATCGCTCCACACTCTGTATCCAGCATCCGAATAATCTCACGAGACTCGTTATTCACAATGGTCTGAGTCTGTTTGTCCCACAAGATAGGGACGGTAACTCTGCCTGTATAGTCCGGCTCTGCCTTAATGTAGATATCTCGCAAATACTGGACATGATTGATGGGGTCAGGTTGCGAACCAGGGTAATCGGAGAACATCCAACCTTCT
>CBIHQL010000637.1:0-2808 GCA_966211855.1 uncultured bacterium | reverse complement strand
AGAGTGGGTTGAGCGCCAAGGTATTTTGCTAGAGCGGTTCAAAATGGAGAAGCCACTCAGTGAGGCAGACTGATCAATTAGAGTTAGAACTGAAAGCTATCGACCACCCGTTGAAACGCTTGCCGCATTGGGTCATCAGCACCAATGTAAGCCCCTCGGATGTGAATGACATAACGATTATCGGGGCTGGCAAAGATGACGTTATCAGCGCTATAAAGACCCTCAGAAGGATAAGATATCGCGGGTTGCCCAGCTACAGTCGTGTTTTGATCAGGGCCACGGCTGAGGCTGCCATCTTTCCAAGCTGTGAGAGGGCGGTTGGTGGTGTTGTCAAAGACCCAAATTGTGACACTGGCAGGATATTCACCCCCTTGCCAAGTGCCAGAGGCGATCGCTGGGTAATCTTCGCTCGTCCAAACTTCTAACTGACCCAGCAGGGCTTCTCTATCTTCGGATGGCTTAGTCTCATTCCGATTATCGACTGTAAATTGATCGGGATACTGAAAGCGAAAGCCAAAACGAGAGCTTTGGTAAGTGTTTTTGGTTTCGGGTGTGGTTGAGCTAGTTGGGGTTTGTGGTGTGGATGTAGGGGAAGAACTGGGCGTGTTATTAGGGGGCAAGGGTGAGGGATAAGGCTGTGGTGCTGGAGTTTGACAACCGACGGCAAGAAAAGCGAGAAAAACCAGAATGGCGAAACGTTTCATAGCAAGTGCATTAGAGAGAGTAATGAGGTCGGTGGGTTACCCAAGCGGTACATCCAACCCGATAGCAAAGGATACAGCTAGCCCATCTATTTTTCCTGGTTTAAAGTTTCTTTACTTTTTTGCGATTTCAGGAGGCGATCGCAATTCCAGTGCTATCGGAAGGAACACTAGAAATTAGTCTTGAGAGCTATGTTTTTCTTTTGACGTAGAAGTAGACGAAATAGTTGCTCATCAAAAGTTAAAACAGTTCTAGGAATGGGGATGGATCAATCCACCTCAATCAATCTGCGCTTTATTCAAAATTCAGAGTTCATCCAAGTTTCCAAGCTTGAACTGGAGCAAGCATCCCACCATGATTCAAAGTACGGATACGACTCAGTTTACGACGGCTGATCTCGATCAATTAGCGGCAGACCTCAACCGTGATGGTATTTGTGTGCTGCGAGGTCTCTTTAGCCGTAGTTTAATCGAAGAGTGGAAAAGTGCGTTTGATGAATTATTTCACAAGCGTCAAAATATGCCTGGGGGTTTAGCGCCACGCGACCAAGCCCGCTATTACCTCACCCTGCCTTGGATAACTCCTTTTGCCAATCCGGCAGTGTTCGCGAATCCAACGATTTTGGGAGTGCTCGATCGCGTCTTTTTTCAAGAATATAAAATGGTGCAATTGGGTTCTGACACCCCCTTCCAAGGCTCCGACTACCAAGAGATTCACCGCGACTTTCGACCCCTGTTCTCCGATCAGATTGTGACCCCACTCTACGCTTTGGCAGTGAATTTTCCCTTGGTCGAAGTTAACGAGGACAACGGCCCCTTCCAGATGGCGCGAGGCACCCATGTAATGTCGCGAGAGGAAGGTTTGGTGAAGGTTAGAGCGGGTGAGATTCAGATGGAATCTTTTTATATGCAGCCTGGTGATGTGATGATTCGCTCACCCTTGGCGCTCCATCGGGGTTCTCCAAACCACACAGATACTCCCAGACCCATGGTTGTGATGGGCTATGTGATGCACTGGCTCCACACTGCAAAAGTGGATCTAACATTGCAGCGAGACTATTATGAAAGTCTGCCAGAAGCATTGCAAAATCTGCTGCGCTGCCAAGTAGTAGAGCAGTTGGCTGAGAATAAAGCTGAAACCTATATCAACTTCAAGTACTAGTGACGATTATGTCTCGAACTGAGCCGACGCCTGAAATCTTGGGTCAACCTATCCATACAAACCCGGTCTACGACGGTTATTTTGCCGACCCGTTTGTTTGGGAGCACCAGGGTATTTATTATGCGATCGGCACTGGGGCAGCAGAAGCGGAAGGAGAGGTAGACGAAGTTGGAGAACGACGTATTTTTCCTCTCCTACGCTCTGATGATTTTGTCTATTGGCAATTGGCTGGTAATGCTCTCCTTCGGCCTGATGCATCTCTAGGTGATAACTTTTGGGCACCCGAAGTTGCTTATGCTGATGGTACTTTTTATCTCTATTATTCTGTGGGTCATGGAGATAAAAACCACCAATTGCGGGTTGCGACGAGCGATCGCCCCTTAGGCCCCTATCAAGATGCAGGAATCTCCCTGATCGATCCGCAGGTTTGCCCGTTTGCTATTGACCCCCATGCCTTTCAAGATGAAGACGGTCAATGGTATCTCTTTTATGCGCGTGACTTCTTAGACACAGATGCAGAAGTACGAGCAGGCACAGCTTTAATGGTCGATCGCTTGACCACTATGACTCAGTTGGCAGGCGAAGCTCAGGTAGTGCTGCGAGCGCGTTGTGATTGGCAACGATTTCTTGCTGATCGACCTATGTATGGAAGTGTCTATGATTGGCACACATTAGAAGGCCCTTGTGTTCGCAAACATGCTGGTCGTTATTATTGTTTTTACAGTGGTGGACGCTGGGAAACAGAAAACTATGGCGTTGACTATGGGGTGGCTGACCATGTGATGGGGCCTTACTCAGACGTTGGCAATGAATCTGGCCCTAGAATTTTGCGATCGCTGCCTGGTTATGTGTTGGGGCCGGGGCATAACTCAATGGTGGTAGGGCCTGACGGTAAAACCGATTATATTGTTTACCACGCTTGGGATAAAGACAAAATTGCTCGTC
>CBIHQL010000636.1:0-2808 GCA_966211855.1 uncultured bacterium | reverse complement strand
GAGAAAAAAATAAGATAGGTTGCCAATCAAGTGCTTTAGTAGAGTGCATCACAGCATTGTGGATGCCGTTAGTAAGTAACCCAGTAGAGTCACGTAGTCGGTGGTAGACCAATTTGCGGCGAATGCCTAGGAAGCGCAGGTGTTCTCGCAAGCGATCGCCCCCAGTTTTCGTGACGATGTCGGCTGGATCGCTCAGGTGTACAGCCACATCCCCAAAAGTGAGTAACCACCGTAAAGGCAAGTCTAAGCGACGAGTATCTGGAATCCTAAAAGTACCCCAGTTCGCTTTGGGTAGATTAGTGCCAACTTTGCCCTGAGTATTTTGAGCAAGGTAGGCAATCTCGGTTAGATACTCTCGCCAATCCGGCCAAAACGCATCGAAGTTGAGCCGCTCTCCCAAGACTTGACAAAGCTCTAGAATTTCAGTGACTTCGGAGGCAAGGGGCGCATCTTCCTCTTCGCCATGACACCATTTGTTGTAATCATGCAAAGTCAAGCCTAGGCAAAGCAGTCGTTTTTCATCGTCTGTCAGAGCAAGTGTTGCACTCAGAAACGGCAAAAGATTCCAAGAAGTTAGCAGGGCATTAAGAACGTGAACCAGTAAGCTCTGGTCAGAGCGAGCAGCATAGCGCCTTGCATTTTCCGCAGCGAACTTGTTCCCTCGTTGTTTTTGCAGAAAGTAATGCACTTCCTCCGAGCCACCGAGAGCCGGAATCATGCCGAACTCTCGTTCCATTGTGGGTAGGACCGTCTCAATGTAGGCCCGGAGAATCGGATCAGCGTTGGGTGGGAGGGTTCGTAACAGGAGGGTTTGGAGTAAAGTGGTCATGGCAAAACCCTAGAAAATTAACGATTGCGGTTGTAAACGACAAAATTGAGCCAATCGCCCTTTCAAAGCGTGGAGTAGTAAAGCATCGTGATTGAAAGCAGAGGCATAACACTTGTTGGAACCATCAGTAAGCTTGTACAAGCCAAAAACAGGGCTAAGTTTTAGGTGATGGCTAACTTCCCAATGTGAGAGCTTGCCGAGGGGAACCAGGAACCCAAGGGGTTTCTTTGAATAGAGGCATCTGCCAACTTCCGGCTGAGGATGCCCCACCAGGCTTAATCGGCTGAGTAAAGTGAGTTCACAGCACTTCAGGTCGCTGGTGTTCCAGTTACAGTGCAAGCTGACATCAAAGCGATCGCTCACCCACTCCTGTACTCGTAGATAAATTTGAATGTGCTCTTGCGGAAAGGCTGTTTCTCCTAGCCCTGCCGTACTTGCGGCGTCTAAGAATACCTCTCGGGTAGTGGTTTCGACCAGAGCATAAGGCAAGAGTCTGAGCAAGTCATAAGTGTAGAAGCGATCGCCATCCCAAACAGCGGCTTGCAGGGTTGATCCACCTCGAAAGCGCAGTAATTCTTGCTGAGTAGCCTTGCCAACGTCACTCTTGGCTAGATCCTTCCAGTCACCTGCCCACGGCTTGACCCTGGAACCATAGACTTTCTGTAGATCGCTCACCATGCGATCGCGAACTGATTGCATGACTTTGGCATTACCTTCTCCCATGCGCCAAAGCATTCCCTGTGCTTGAATAGCTCCCCAGCGATTGCGGTATTCCTGAAACTCTTTGGGTGCGTCAAATGCCTCAGCAATCGCTTCTTGCAATTTGCTGCGTTCAATCGGCTGATCTGATTGCAAGCATTCCTGCAAGCGAGCCATGACCCAAGGAGTTCGGCCAGAGAGGAGTACAAACGCTTTGTAGGCTGAAAAGCCTGGATGTCGTCCTAATCTCCCTAATCGTTGAATAACGGTTGCCGAATCACTGCTTTCAAAAATCAGCAGATGGATTTTGAAATCGACTCCCACATCCACTGCGGAAGTACCAATTACTAGAACAGGTTGGGTTGCGTTTCTGAGTGCTTCTTGGGTTTGCGATCGCTCCTGGCGATCAATGCGCCCGCTAATCTCTCTTACCAGAACTCCTGGAAGCAGTTTTGCCAATAGGCGTGCTGCCTGTCCTGCTTGAGCCACTGAGTTGAGAATAATAAGCCCTCTGCCGGGAGCTTCAGCCTGCAAGATAGCCTGAATGCTAGCGGCGTTCTCAGCTAACCAATTCAAAGAATCAGAGCTTTTGAGTTCAATGAATTCCAGCTCAACAGGCTGTAAAACTTGACGGTAACCGAGTGCTGGCTCACTAGCGTAGCTACCTGCAATCTCGACAGTTTGTAACCCGGATTGTTTCAGTTGGTCAATGAAATCTGGCTTTGGGGTTGCTGAGGTAAATAGGAATCGTCTGGGTCGCTGATCTGCTTGAGTCCTGCGAATTAACGTCATGCTATTGAGCACTGCGGCTTCTTGATGAGGGCCAAAGATATGGAACTCGTCGAAGGCCCATAGGTCGGGGAAATCTGCGAGGGCTAATGGCAGGATGTCGTTCCCATAGGCAGGGGCACGATATTGGAAGTGGGTGATCAGGTGGAAAATATCAGGGTTGGTGAGCAGAATTGGTTTGTGCTGAATGGCCAGAAGCAACTCTTGCAACTTATTGCTGTCTTCTGCCTCTTGGACACGGCGGCTTAACTCTTCACCAAAGAGGCGATCGATTCGTTCTTCGGCATCTAAGCCGAACAGGGTGTGCCAACTCTGCTGACTTCGCGTCTGATCTTCTACCAGTTCGATCGTGGGATACAGACCCATAATTCTGAAATCAGGATTAAGCAGGCTAGGGGTATAGGTGGCTAAGGATTTACCATCTCCTGTAGTGGCTTTGTTAAAAACAACATCGGCTGTTCCCTGCATTACTTCTGCACAGGTTTGAGCCT
>CBIHQL010000635.1:0-2817 GCA_966211855.1 uncultured bacterium | reverse complement strand
CCCAATCGCAGAAAACAATGGTTTGATCATTGCGTTAGGGCATTGGGTACTGCAAGAAGCTTGCCGTCAATTGCAGGTTTGGCAACAGCAACTCAGCTCAGGCATACCCTTGATGATCAGCGTTAACTTATCAGGTCGCCAGTTTGCCCAACCTGACCTTGTTCAACAAATCAGTCAAATTTTAGAAAAAACAGGGTTATCGGCTCGCTCATTGAAGCTTGAAATTACTGAAAGTGTCGTCATGGAGAATGCCGATACAGCTACGGTGATGCTGAAACAACTCAAAAGTCTAGGGATTCAACTTTCGATTGACGATTTTGGCACAGGCTATTCTTCGCTCAGCTATTTACACCAATTCCCGATTGATACTCTAAAAATCGATCGCTCCTTTATCAATGGTATTGATGTCGATGGCGAAAACCTAGAGATTGTACGCACAATCGTGACCTTGGCCTGGAACTTAGGCATGGATGTGATTGCTGAAGGCGTAGAAACAAACAAGCAACTTTCTCAGGTAAAAGCGTTGCAGTGTGAGTGTGCCCAAGGTTATTTCTTTTCACCAGCCGTCAACGCTGATGCAGCTTGGGAGATACTCACGACTGGTTTTTCTAAGGTGGGAGTTCAGAACCACCCCTGAGCAGGATGTAAATTTCCTAACAAGAGAAATTAAATTAATTTAGTAGCTTCAAAACGTTGAGCTGAAGCATTTAAGCGGACGGTAATGAAAAAAGACGATTCGATCGCCCGAAGTTGTATGTTGCTGTGTCTGGGGGCAGCAGGTTTGGTGGTAGCGACTCAATGGCAAACCACTGCTTCAACCGTCGCAACTCAATTTCAGCGATCGCGGCAACAGTTGACTCGTCTCCCCGAACTGCAACGCCCCGCCACCCGTCAGCCACTTACATCCCAACCAGTCAAGTCCGATGTGCGATTAGTCGTTGATCTGAGCGATCGCCTCGTCCGTCTCTACAAGGGCACAAAATTGCAAGCCAGCTATCCTGTCGCGATCGGTCAAGCAGGATGGGAAACTCCAGCCGGGAAATTTCAGATTCTTGAAATGCAAAAAAACCCTGTGTGGCAGCACCCAATTACTGAAGAACTGATTACTACAGGGCCAGAAAACCCACTCGGAGTTCGTTGGATTGGTTTTTGGTCAGATGGGCAAAATCGAATTGGCTTTCATGGCACCAACCAAGAAGAATTGATTGGTGAAGCGGTATCTCACGGTTGTTTACGGATGCGAAACCCAGACATTACAGCGATGTTTGCTCAAGTTCATCTGGGTACGCCAATCACAGTTCAGCCTTAGCTTGCAGTAGCCTAGTCAGACTCATGCGGCTCAAACTTAGGGGCATAGACCTGCAAGAGGGTGCTCACCTGAGTCAGCACTTCGTCGCCAGAGTTTTTGCCAATCACTTGCCGTTCGGGGAAAAATTCGGGGCGGTCAAGGTTACGGGCGATCGCTTCACTCACTTGTTGGGCAATCAGTCCATTCAGCTCTTCTTTGGCCCGATTTCGCTGATAATTAGCTCCTTCCTCAGTGGTGGCATAGAGAGGCGGTAAACGGTTTAAGGCGTAGGCCGCAATATCTCCCAAGTCGAGCGTACAATCACTTGTCGCCTCAATCTCAGCCACCCGCGCGATCGCCTCTGTTAAAACGAGTTCCTCCATCACATTAATAAACTGCTTCCGAGGAACAGCAACCACTTCGCCTGTTAGCAAAGCGCCCATCAAGCGATCGAGAGCCATATACTCTTCAATCGACAATTCAGAGGCCGTATCACAAATGCGACCGACTTCGGCTTCCATGGCTGGCGTTAAGTAACCATCCTGCAAGGCCTGTTCAACAATTCTCTCAATACTCATATGCCTCTCCGCTCACGCCGCCATCTTCAAAATTGGCACCAAGCAATCATCTTGCTTTAGTTTGCCCTCAGAATCAGACCACTGCACGAAATTTATCAAACTTTCAAGGAAACAAAATAAACTACTCAACACTGCTATAGCGCCAGGGTACTGGATCAACAGACTGACCGTGTACGTATAAGCCCCAGTGTAAGTGCGGCCCTGTAGCTGCCCCTGTGGCCCCCACGGCTCCAATGACCTGCCCTGCCTTCACCATATCCCCTTCCTTCACATTGATGCGGCTCAAGTGCAGGTAGATAGTCGCCACGCCCTGACCATGGTCAATACCCACGACATTGCCATGAATTTTGAAGCCTTGGGATTCACGACCCACTAAAGCGACGCGACCCGCAGCAGCAGCCACCACGGGCGATCCGGTTGCCCCAGCATAGTCAACGCCTCGGTGGTAGTAGTCTTGGGCAAACTCACCGTTGTAGTAGCGACGTACCCCATAAATCGTGGTGATTTCGCCTTGGTTGGGGCGCAGGAAGGCTCCATTCCAAAACTTTTGCGGGGTATTCAATTGCTTGAAAGCATCGACGCGATCGAACTCTTGGTCTGTGCCTTCGTCATCTTTGCCCGGTGGTAGCCAAATGCTCTGGGTTGGGAAACTGCGATCGCGCAATTTGACGGCAATGTTCTTGGTTTCGCCAGCAGAAGTGACCCGAATTTGTAACGTTCCTGGGCGATCGAGCGGGGTGGTTGGCAACAGAGCTCGAAATCGGTTTGGCCCCATCACATAGGTGTCATAAGTTTTTTGTCCTAAAGTGACGGTTGGGCTGCTACTCACCGTCGGGTTATCGGGCTTGACCACGACAGAGATCGTATCCCCTAACTGTGGATTGGTCGGTGTACTCTGCCCTTGCAAGGCTTGAGCAGGAGCAGATACCGCGATCGCTCCGGCCGTCATTG
>CBIHQL010000634.1:0-2819 GCA_966211855.1 uncultured bacterium | reverse complement strand
TAGGTATTGAAACCCCCGACGAAGACAGCTTAGCCCTCACCCAAAAATTCCAAAATACGCGCGATTCACTCAGTGATGCCGTTGAAGCGATTACTAGAGCGGGCTTGCGGGTGATGGCAGGCTTCATTATTGGCTTTGACAACGAAAAAACTGGGGCAGGCGATCGCATTGTCCAATTTGTTGAGAAAACCGCCATTCCTACGGCGCTGTTCAGCATGTTGCAGGTTCTACCCGACACTGCACTTTGGCATCGACTCAAAAAAGAGGGCCGTCTACGAGACAAAGGCGCGAACATCAACCAAACCACGTTGATGAACTTTGTGCCCACCCGTCCGCTGGAAGAAATCGCCCGCGAATACGTCCAGGCGTTTCATCAGCTCTACGACCCCCATCGGTTTCTCGATCGCGTCTATCGGCACCATTTGATTATGGGTTCGCCCAAATTCAAAGCTCCTGGTAAAATGCCGAGTTGGGTGGATGTTCGGGCATTGCTGACCGTCTGCTGGCGACAAGGTGTGGTGCGTAGTACTCGATTCCAGTTTTGGCGCAACCTGTGGGGCATTTTCAAGCACAACCCTAAAGTTTGGGATCGCTATTTAACGGTCTGCGCCCACAACGAGCACTTTTTGGAGTATCGCCAAATTGTTTGTGATGAGATCGAGGCTCAACTGGCTGAGTATCTCGCAACTGAGGCAGCGCTGCCAACGGCTACGACTCCATCAAGTTCTCCAGTGAATGTGGAGGCGATCGCGAGCTAATCTCTGCATAGACCCAGCAACCGAGGCGTATCACAGGCTTCTCCAGCAATTTCTCTTTTTTGTCAAAATTTTGTGAGAAGCCGCTGGAGACACAACGAAATTCTGGCTGAGGTGCTACGACGGGTACCGAGATCTTCCGTCTTGGGTACATCCGTTCCAGCCAGCACTTCAGGCACAATAAACATAACTGGCTCTGAATTCGTTTGGTACGTCAGAAGGAGTGGTGTTAGTGAACGCAGCCGAGCAGGCCCTCACCCTGGAAACCGCCAGCAAAATTGCCACGGTGGTGAACTTATTTAAGAGCATATTCCCCGATGCCAAATCTGATCTAAAACCTTGGGCAAACGATTCAGATACCCAAGAACTTGTCGATCCTGATTCGATTGATTTGGGGTTTCATTTTCCAGGGCGAAGTCGCTTATTGCAGAGCCGCAGCATTCTGGTGCAAATCCGGTTATATCAAGATCCGATTACGAAGGTCAGGCGAGCGATCGGCGTAGAGTTGGCAGGGTTTGATCACCAGGGCAAGCGTTGGCAACTCTCGACAATTCAAAATTGGGAGTTTGAGGGCGACACGCAACCTGTACCCGAAATGGCTGAGCGCCTGAGACAGTTTTGCCGCGAACTTTTAGCGCTTTTTAATCAGGGCTTCTGTGAATAGAAAAACCCCCCACATCGTTTCAGAGATGTAGAGGGTCTTGATTTTGAAAGATTTAAAGGAGTCAGGCTTGGCGATCGCTGCCTACGGTAAGGGCGGGTTTAGCCGATCTCTTAACGCCTGTGCAGTTAACTTGATAACGAACCCGCCCCTACAGATCCCTCGGATGAGGTTGAGATTTAACCTACAGGCTGAGAAACCTTACCGTTCTCTGATTGAACGGCTTGCACTTGACCCAAGAGTTGATGCAGTGTTTCGCCTTCGATGACTTCAGTTTCAAGGAGTTGAGTGGCGATCGCTTCTAGCAAATCTCGATTGCGGGTGAGAATGTCTAGAGCGTGCTGATGTGCCGTCTCGACAATTTCTTTGACTTCGCGATCGATCGCCTCGGCGACATGCTCACTCACCATTCGGCGGGGGTTGGGGCCATCGCCACCCAAAAACATTGACTGCTGACCTTTTTCGTAAGCGAGGGGGCCAAGCACTTTGCTCATGCCATAGGTGGTGACCATTCGCTCAGCGAGATCAGTAGCCCGTTGCAGGTCGTTGGAGGCTCCGGTGGTGATGTTGCCAAAGATGATTTCCTCGGCAGAGCGACCACCCAGCAATGTGGCAATTTGTCCACGTAGTTCGTCTTCATCCATCAAGAAGCGGTCTTCGGTCGGCAGTTGCAAGGTGTAGCCCAATGCTGCCATGCCGCGAGGAATAATCGAGATTTTTTCGACCCGACCACTTCCGGGCATCAAAGCACCGACTAAAGCGTGACCGACTTCGTGGTAAGCGACAATTTTCTTTTCTTTGTCACTGAGGACGCGGCTTTTCTTTTCTAGCCCAGCCACCACCCGCTCGATCGCTTCGGCAAAGTCTTCTTGAGCTACCGCTGGTCGATTGTTCCGAGCTGCTAGTAATGCCGCTTCGTTAACGAGGTTCGCTAAGTCAGCACCCGCAAACCCAGGAGTACGAGTGGCGATCGCCCGCAGGTCCACATCTTCACCCAATTTCACTTTTTGGGCATGAATCTTGAGAATCTCTTCTCGGCCTGCTAAATCTGGGCGATCGACCAACACTTGGCGATCGAAACGTCCGGGGCGGAGTAGTGCAGGGTCAAGGCTTTCAGGGCGGTTCGTGGCAGCTAAGACAATGACAGTGGTTTGACCTGCTGCAAAGCCATCCATCTCGGTCAGCAATTGGTTGAGGGTTTGTTCGCGCTCATCATTGCCGCCGTAGAAGCCGCTGCTGCTGCGAGATTTACCGATCGCATCCAATTCATCAATAAAGATGATGCAAGGTGCTTGTTTCTTGGCTTGCTCAAACAAGTCACGCACCCGTGAAGAGCCAACCCCAACAAACAACTCAACAAATTCGGAACCAGAGATGCTAAAGAAAGGAACCCCTGCTTCACC
>CBIHQL010000633.1:0-2829 GCA_966211855.1 uncultured bacterium | reverse complement strand
TTGACACTTTCGAGTGGATCCATGTTCGACCTCAAAACAATGAAGGGTTGTTGTTTTCAGTCACCGAGTTACTCGTTTTACTTTTTTTGCTCTTGAGGTTTCTCTTGGATAAAGTCAGTCAACTTTTTGTTTTCGGGCAACTCGACAAACACCCGCTCACCAGAGTTGACCCCCTCCATCACTTGCGTCTGGTTGCCAATCGAGGGGCCAATGGTCACGGGTTGAAATTCTGGTTGATTCTCATCATTGACGACCAAAACTCCGGTTTGCCCCTCTTTGGTGACGATCGCCACGGTTGGCACTACCAGCGCTTGATTGAGCTTTGTTCCTAAGAAGGTTAGGTCTACATTCATGCCCGATCGCAGTTCTTCTTGCCCACTGGTCAATGCCACGCGCACTTGAAAGGAGGTGACATTTTGTTCTTCGACGGCGGCGGGAGCAATCAAGCGTACCTTACCTTCAAACACTTGATCGGGAAACGCATCGGCTGTAATTTCCACCGCTTGCCCATCTTTGATCTGACCGATGTCGACTTCAGGAACTTCTGCCAAAATTTCTAAGCCGCTGGCTAAAGCAACGATTGAAGTTGAAGTAGCCGAAGAGTTAGTAGAAGCAGAGGTGGTGGGGGTGACAAAGGCTCCTTCTGTGGCGTACTTCTGGGTAATCACCCCAGCAAACGGTGCTCTAACAACTGTATCGTCTATCCGCGTCTCAACAGCCTGGACTCGACCTCTGGCTTCGAGCACTTGGGCTTCGGCTTGAGCAATTTCTTCAGGGCGAGAACCTGTTTGGCGTTCGGCAAGACGTTGACGCGCTTCTCGGACAGCGGCTTGAGCTTGCTCGACACTGGCTCTAGCTCGTTGCGCTTCACTCGTCACTTCGTCTAAGCGATCGCGGGAGATGGCACCCTCATCGGCTAATGACTGATTTCGCCGGACGCGATCGCTAGCTAGATCTAAGCGAGCTTGGGCTTCACGTACCTGGGCTTCGGCTTGGGCAACACTCGCCTGGGCTTGAGCGATCGTTTCAGAACGGCTACCCGATCGCACCTGGGCAACATTAGCTTCAGCCTGGGCTAGGTTGGCTCTGGCTTGCATTAGTTCTGCTTGCAATGTGGCGCTATCCATTTGAGCAATAATTTGCCCTGCCTCAACTTTGTCTCCCTGCTCTACATAGAGCTTTTGCACCACACCTGCTGATTTAGGGCTCAGGTTAACCGTTTGAATCGGCACCACAGTTCCATTGGCCTCAATGCGGACTGTGAGATCTTGGGCTTTTACTGGCACTGTTAACTCACTCAAGTCTACTTTGGGAGTTTGGGTGCGCGATACAACTACAGCGGTGCCAGAAACACCCACAAGACCAGCCGCAATCAGCCCGACAATCCAAGGAGTAGTTTTTTGAACTTTGCCAATCAGTGGGAGTTGCATGGAAATGCTCCTGAGAGCGAAGACGGTAGTTAGGGAGAATTCAACCAGCGAAAAATATAAAGCCTGAATATATAGACTGGCACGACTCTTGCAGAAGACTCATCCTGCTAAGAGTAGGGACTGAAGAGAGCGATCGCCTGCTGACACATTAGAGTGAGGAGTTTGACGGTCGTAAAGGTGAAGATGGCTGTTTGCGTCGCTGTTCCCACCGTTCGAGCATCAAGGGCAGTTCTTGTTCGCAAAAGGCATGGATGTCTCGCATCTCCTCTAGCCGTTCTTGCAGTTGGGGTTGAGTGCCTGACATTAACTTCAAGCCTCGCTCTGCCAATTGCCGAAACGCTGTGACATGAGCCATGCGCTGATGCATAAGTTGCGTCCAACTGTTGGGCTTAACGCGAAAGTAGTCGCGGCGCTGTCCTGGTAAACTGATCCGTTCAATCAAGCCAAGCTGCATGAGCAATCGTGTAATGGTGCTGATCGACCCTTTGCTGGCTTGCAACACTTCGGCTAACTCGCTGGGAGATTGGTGCGGTGGGTTAGAGATCAACAACCAGCCAAAGATGCGCCCTGCCATCCGTGGCAACCCAACCATCTCAAATAAGATGCCACTTTCTTCGATGAAATGCTGCTCTTCAAGCGATCGCTGCTCGTCATTCACAGAGGGTTGATTAAAGTAAATTGTGATTTTTTAACTACTTTCAGTTTAACATTTTTTGAAAGTTTAGTAAGTATTGAACAGTAGAAACCGAGTGAACTTTGATTCTTAGTTTAAAAAACTGCTGGCACTGCAACCTCACCCAATAGCATCATTCACTGTCATGAACTAGCGCGAGCGATCCTGAACTGAGATTCTGACAGATCAGCTACTGACGCTTTCCGGAACCATGCTTGATTGCCGATGAAGATCTTGGGCAAACTTGCGATCAGAGCTTTATTGTGTTGGCAGCTTATGAAACGACTTTCTACCCCCCGCCGTTTGACTGCGAGTGTGCTTTTGGGTTCTACGCTCTTTTGGCTAGGCTGTAGCGCCCCCAATCTCGAAACTGCCCAAGCGCAAGTATTGCAGCCTGGAACTTTCACTGCGGTTCGGACTTGCCCCGCTACTCGCGCCATTCGGGGAGAAAACCCCGGCAACATCAGCGTCATGCCCAATCAAGCTTATGAAATGATTGGCTTCAACAGTGCCGAGCGGAAATATGTGTTGGTCAAGGTGCCAAATGCCCAGCCAGAGCGCCGTTGGGTTGACGCAACTTGTGGTCAGTTCCAAGCGGGTACTACTGCCCCAAAACCTCAAGAACGCGATCGCCCCACCCCTGCAAGTAATAGCACTTTGCTCCCGTTTTTCGATCAAGTCAATAACCCAGAAACGCATCGGTTCCCCGCTAACCAAACAGCAGAT
>CBIHQL010000632.1:0-2832 GCA_966211855.1 uncultured bacterium | reverse complement strand
GGGTTCCAGAGAACCTCTAACGACACCCAGATGTCAGCGTATTGGATGTACCAATCAATCGATCGCTTGCTGTCTTTTGATATGAAGCAAGTGATGGCAAACTTCAACCCGGAAACGAACCCAACTTACTCTTGAGCGATCGCCCTGTCTATTGGGCAGCAGCGGTTTGTAAAACTTGGTTGAGCTTGCCGCTTCGGTACCCTTCTAAGTCGAGGGTCACATAGATAAATCCATAACTTTGTAGCGTTGACACCAGCGCTGGCAGGTCATTGTTGAGCACAAAGCTTTGAATCTCGGTCGGCAACAGTTCGATGCGGGCGGTGTCACCTTCAGAGCGAACTCGCAATTGTGCTAACCCTAGATTGCGTAAATAACGTTCGGCCCGACCGACGCGTTGCAGTTTGGCGATCGTAATTTCTTCGCCGTAAGGAAACCGAGAACTGAGGCAAGGTTGAGCAGGTTTATTCCACCAAGGCAGACCCAGTTCTTTGGCGAGTTGGCGTACCTCTGGCTTCGACAAACCTACTTCGGCTAAAGGCGATCGCACCCCTCTTTCCTTGGCGGCTTGAATTCCGGGTCGGTAGTCAGACAAATCATCTGCATTCACCCCATCGACTACATAGGGGTAGCCGCGCTCTAGGGCCAGGGGTTTGAGCGTGTCGTGCAGTTCACTCTTGCAGAAATAGCAGCGGTTGACTGGGTTGGCTGCGTAGTTAGGATTGTCCATTTCGTGGGTTTCGACAATCTCATGGGCAATGCCAATTTCTGCTGCTTGCACTTGCGCGTCTTCGAGGTCTTCGGGCATGAGAGAGGGTGAGGCTGCAGTCACCGCCAAAGCGCGATCGCCCAACACATCATAGGCAAGTTTGGCGACCAGAGTGCTATCAATACCGCCAGAGTAAGCGATTAACGCCTGCTCCATTTCGGCAAATAAGGTTCTCAATTGCTCAAGCTTAGATTGCAGCATTCTGGGACACACATTAGTGAACGACCACCCCTTAGGGTAGCGAATTTCCTGGGTATTTTGCGGAGGTATTGAGCCAAGAAAACTTGAGCGATTAATCGTTGTGGCTGTAGTGGCTGACTAGCTCTCCTAGCATTTTCAGGTCAATTGGTTTAGTGATGTAGTCCGTTGCGCCTGCTTCAAGACATAGTTGGCGATCGCCACTCATCGCCATAGCAGTCTGAGCAATAATGGGCAACTGTTGGTACTGGGGTTGCTGCCGTAACTGCCGTGTCAAAGTCAGGCCATCTGTTTGGGGCAGGTGAACATCCATCAAGATTAAGGCTGGTTTTGATAGAGTCAAAGCGTGCCACATCTCATCGGCATTCCGCGCCCAAGTCACTTCATAGCCCATTTTGCTCAGGTAGGCGATCATCAGCTTGGCATTGGGTGGATGATCTTCAACCAACAGCAGGTGATAAGAACGAGCAGGAATAGGCGTGGGTTTAATGGAATGCCGGAGGCTGGCTGGGTTGGTGTACTTCCCCGTCTCTGCACGAGCGATCGCTTGAAGAGGTTGCTGCTGAGTAGGTTTTCTAGAGAACCCAGTGCTTGATGCAACACTCCTCTGAGCAGGGGCGCTGTGGGTACGCAATGAGACAGTTGCGGCTGAACAACTGTCGGCTCGACGTTGCTTCCCCTTGTGCAAAGGCGTGACCTTAGACAGTGAATTGCCTGGAGGGGAGACTTCTGCCTGTACTCCTGGTTGTCGAGTTGTCTGTAGCGGGTTGGGTGGTACCGGAACCGACTCTGTACATTCAGTCGGCGCTTCTGACTGGTCAATGACTTGAGGGGTTAAAGGCAGAGCGATCGTAAAGCGAGAACCGCGATGGGGTTCTGATTCTACAGCAACCCAACCACCATGCAGCTCGGCTAAGCGGCGAGTCAGTGACAACCCTAAACCAGTGCCTTCCTCGCGACTGACTGCGTTGTTGGCAATTTGGGAATAGGGTCGGAACAACTGATTTTGATGTTCTTTAGAAATGCCCGTGCCTGTATCCCAAACCGTGAAGTGCAAAAATACGCCAACCAGTCGGACTTGCAGCCCCACGGCACCTCTGACCGTAAATTTCAAGGCGTTGGAGAGCAGATTAAACAACATCTGCTTGAGCCGCAGCGGATCGACGACAAAGGTCGTGGCGTTGGGGTCAATATCGAGCCGCAGTTCTAAGCCTTTATCGCTGGCTTTCTCTTTCACGAGCAACAAAACGCTGCGACATAAATCTTCGACCTTAGCGGTTTCCCACTGCAAATTGAGTTGATTGGCTTCAATTTTCGACAGATCTAAAATGTCGTTGATCAGCGCTAATAGGTGTTGTCCACTCGTCAAAATAATGTTGAGATATTCGCGATGACGGGCGCTATTGACGTTGTAGCCTTGTTCTCGCAACAGATGAGTAAAGCCTAAAATCGAGCTTAGCGGTGTCCGAATTTCGTGGCTGGTGTTGGCGAGAAACTCACTCTTAAGCTGGTTTGTGCGTTCTAATTCACGGTTGCGTTGTTCGAGGGTCTGGCAGTGAGGGCAGTCAGGTGCTTGCTGGTGCAGTTTCTGGAGGGCGATCGCACAGAGCCGACTAACACCTTGTAAAAAGCGAGTGCGCAGATGAAGTTGCCAAAGGCCGTCTGATGAGATGCCTGACTCTGGAGGAGAGTCGATCGCAATCAGCCAACCCAGAGTTTGATGATTGGCGACAATGGGCCATGCAGCCGCCCAGGGTTGATCGTGCAGGATTTGTAAGTCAGCAACCGCGATCGCCTCCCCCAAACCAAACCGAATTTTTTGACCCGTTGCCAATACCATTGCAGGCTGCTGCCCTTGGCGCTGTGAT
>CBIHQL010000631.1:0-2836 GCA_966211855.1 uncultured bacterium | reverse complement strand
AGGCATTAACAGCTCATTCTTCTCGAAAGCATTGCAAGTCGGCTTATCTCTCTTCAGGTTCTTGGTCAACGATACCGATGCCTGAGAGCGGACGGTAGGTGTAGCTTTGCCGGGGCGTTTTTTGAATGTCTTCTTTGATGTTATCGAGATCGATGTAGCGATCGGCGACATTGATCAAGCTATCACTCGTCATCGATCGCAAGCTGACAACTTCGACCCGCACACCTCGATAGCTGACAGCATTCACCGCGTAGGCCAGATCCCCATCACCACTCACCAAAACTGCGGTGTCATACGAATCAACAAGCGCCATCATATCGACAGCGATTTCGACATCTAGATTAGCCTTTTTAGAGCCATCAGGCAGTTGCACCAAGTCTTTAGAAATTACCCGATAGCCATTGCGCCGCATCCACAATAAAAAACCTTGTTGTTTCTCATTGGTGCGATCGACCCCCGTGTAAAAGAATGACCGTAGCAACCGAGAACCTGCCGTTAGGCGACAGAGCAGCTTGGTGTAATCGATCTCAATTCCTAGTTGCAAGGCTGCATAAAAGAGGTTGGAGCCATCAATAAAAATTGCAACTCTACCTCTGTTTTCTAAAACCTGTTCTGGCGTAAATACTGTACTATTTTCTAAATTGTTCAACATGTTGTTATACCTCTTTTTTTATGAAAAATGATGTTTTATGAATCCCTCCAGCCCTTTGATCTAAGCCTTACTTAAGCTAGGCTGTTGTCTCAGCTAGTTCAAGACGTTGGAACACAGGCTCGGGGTTTCCTAGTAATTGCCCACCAGGTAGTATTCCCCAAGTAGCGTGGGTCACAAACGGCGCAGAGACATCTATTAAAGACTTGTCATTAAAATCAACCGTAAAGCCAAGTTGTTGATAGATGGCGGTGCTAAGGTTAGGGACAATCGGAGCCAAGAGATAGGCAGCCAATCTAACCGACTCTAGAACGGTATACAAGACCTGCTCAGCTTCCTGTTGTTGACCCTGCTTGTATAGAGTCCAGGGAGCTTGTTCATTGATAAATTTATTGCCTGCCCGAACTAAAGCTAGAATTCCTTCACACGCTTCACTAAAGGCTAACGCTTCATAGGCTTGAGCAGCGCGATCGCCCAAATCAACACCCAAAGCTTTGAGAGGGTTTTCAGATGGAATATCAGTAGCAGCAACCTCTGGAATCCGGGCATCACAATATTTATGAGCCAGCTTTAAGGTGCGATTCAGCAAGTTGCCCAAGTCATTTGCCAAATCAGCATTCAAAATATTGACAAACCTGGTTTCGTTAAAATCGCCATCTCGCCCAAATTCTATTTCTTTCAAAAAGTAGTAGCGAACAGCGTCAGATCCATAGCGGCTAGTCAAGGCAAAGGGGTCAATTGTATTGCCCAGGCTTTTGCCCATCTTTTGCCCATCTTTTGTGAGGAAACCATGCCCAAACAATCGATCTGGCAAAGGCAGTTCAGCTGACATTAACATTGCGGGCCAATAAACAGCATGAAAACGCAGAATATCTTTACCAATCAGGTGCAAATTAATCGGCCACCAATTTGCGAGTGCATTTTCTAAAGTGGGTTCGCTGTCAGGTTCTAAAAGAGCAGTGACATAACCCAGGAGCGCATCGAACCATACATACAGGGTATGGCTCGGATCGGCCGGAACTGGAATTCCCCAATCTAAGTTGACCCGAGAGATCGAGAAGTCTTTGAGCCCTTGACTCACAAAGCTAAGAACTTCGTTGCGGCGAATTTCAGGTTGAATAAAATCAGGGCGATCGCGGTAAAGAGCTTCTAATTTCTCTTGGTAGCTAGAAAGCCTAAAAAAGTAATTTTGCTCATCTCGCCACTCCGTTTCTCGCTGGTGAATTGCGCAACGGTGGCCTTCAAGCAAATCTCGTTCTTCTTTAAATTCTTCGCAAGCGACGCAGTACCAACCTTTTTGTTGGCCCAAATAAATGTCACCGCGATCCCAAACCCGTTGAAAAAACTCTTTAACGATCGCAGTATGGCGGGGGTCAGTCGTACGAATAAAGCGATCGTAGCCAATATTTAATTGTTGCCAAAGTTGATAAAAACCAGCTGCGGTTTCGTCACAGTGTGATTGCGGTGATCGCCCAAGTTTTTCAGCAGTTCTTTGAATCTTTTGTCCATGCTCATCGGTGCCTGTTATCAGTAAAACTGATTTACCACGCAACCTTTGAAAACGAGTAATTACATCCGCAGCAATGGTGGTGTAAGCACTGCCAATATGGGGCAAATCATTTACATAATAAAGAGGTGTAGTAACAGAAAAAGTTTCTTTATTGATAACGCTAGAATTCATGGAAAAGAAGAACTGTGATCAACTTAAACCGTTTTTAATCATACATGAACCGTTGCAAATAAATGAGCTATTTGCAGTTTTATCTAATGGGATTTTATTAAATTGAATGATCAACAAAATACAAACAATAACGGAGCGTGACAAAATCGTAACTATATTTCTATGTTAACGGTGCCTTCGATGCAAAACTGCCTAAAAATTATTAAATAAGTCCAAACAAATAGACGACCTCACTTTGGTAATTAGCAAGGCCCAACTTATCATATATCTTAATCTTAGCGTTGAGGATAGCGAAAGCAGCCGTTGTCACTGACAGGCTCGTAGCGACGACCTATTCCTTTTAGCTACTCTAGGTTCTACTTTAAGACATGTGGCAACTAGAGTAAAGGAATGTTAACACTGTCCTTAGAAAGGCTGAGTTAATTGCGTTAATTTTTTGCTGCGCCGATGTCTGGTGATAGTCCTTTACACATTTCTCGCTGGCTATTGTCTTTGCTGGGTACCCG
>CBIHQL010000630.1:0-2840 GCA_966211855.1 uncultured bacterium | reverse complement strand
GCAATCTCTGCTTGAGTCCCGAATCCCCGTCTCTTTAGAGCGGGGAGTGGATCAACGATAGCAACGATGGCGATCGCACTGGGCATAATGAAATCGTAGTCTCCAGGGCTTTTGATGTCATCTTCTGACCCACCTCCCTTGTTAGCGCCCAAGCAATCGAGCAAAGATGCGGGCTTAGCGCCTTTATTGCTGACTGTTGTGGAACTGGTGCGACAACTGATGGAAGCCCAAGTCATTCGCCGTATGGAAGCAGGTCAACTCGATGATGCTGACCTCGATCGCGCTGCCGAAAGTTTGCGCAAGCTCGAAGAACAGGTAGTCAAACTCTGCGAAATTTTTGAAATTGATCCCGAAGATTTGAATATTGATTTGGGTGAGATAGGCAGTTTATTGCCGAAGTCGGGTGGTTATTACCCTGGAGAAAATTCTCATAATCCTTCAATTTTAGAACTACTAGATCGGCTTCTTAATACAGGTGTTGTCGTTGAGGGAGATCTTGATTTGGGATTGGCTCAACTCAATTTAATTCACGCCAAACTTAGACTTGTTCTGACTTCTCAGCCTATTTAGAAACACTCAATTGAACTGTAATTTGTAAACTTTAATAGGATGCACTTATGGGAACTGGTTTATATTTATATGGTATTTTTCCAGCGCCGGGGCCTCAGAATTTAGAGGCTCAAGGTTTAGATAAACAGCCTGTCCACATGTATCTTCTTGATGGCTTTGCATTTCTATACTCTGAAGCCCAGCAAGAGCGTTATCTGGCAAGCCGACGTAACTTACTAGATCATGAAAAAGTTTTAGAACATGCTATGCAAGCTGGATATCGTACCTTATTGCCTTTGCAATTTGGCTTAATTATTGAAGATTGGTCTGCGGTCAACCAACAACTAACGGGGCCGCATAGCGGGAGTTTGCAACAATTATTTCAAAAACTTCAAGGGCGGCGAGAAGTCAGTATTAAAGTATTTTGGGATGCTGATGCTGAGTTGCAAATGCTACTAGCCGAAAATGAGCAACTGCGGACTGAGCGCGATCGCTTAGAAGGCAAATCTCTGAGCATGGATCAAGTCATTCAAATTGGTCAGGCAATTGAAAAAGCAGTCGAATCTCGCAAGCAGGGAATCATTCAAGAGTTTCAAAATTCTTTGAATACTTTAGCGATCGCGACGTTAGAAAATGACCCAATGACTGAGTCCATGATTTATAACGCGGCTTATCTCATTGATTGGGACAGTGAAGCCAAATTTAGTGAGCAAGTTGAAGCTTTAGATCATCAATTTGAAGGGCGACTGCGGATTCGCTACAACAATTTCACAGCCCCCTATAATTTCGCTCAACTTGACCAACTTAATTCAGCAGGTTAAATCTCATGTTTGTTGACATCTTATTGGCGCCCGTCACCGCTCCACTCGCTGGTTTAGCATGGCTCGGTTCGCAAATTCAAGAGCGGGTTGATGCCGAGGTTGATGATAAGGAAAACTTGCACAAACGCTTGTTAGCTCTACAACTTGCTTTTGACATGGGCGAGATTCCTGAAGACGAATTTGAAGCCCAAGAAGAAGAGTTACTCTTAGCCATACAAGCGATCGCAGATGCAGAAAAAGCCGCCCAAGCCGAGATGGACGCGTCTGCTTAATCGGGTTCTTGGTCAACTTCAGTCTCCGGTTCAGCCAGAGTTAAGGCGAGTTGGTAAAGTTGGCGGCGGGGTAACGAAGTTTGTTGGGCGAGTTGGCGGCTGGCTTGCGATCGCGAAATTCCCTGACCGATTAAGCTTTGCAATTCTGATTTCAGGGCGTCCTCTGACAACACGAGAGGAGCGGTTGTTGCCCCAGCCAGCACTAATGTGAATTCGCCGTAAGCTTCTCGCTGCGTGTAGTGAGCGATCGCCTCCGTGATTGTGCCTCGCCAAAACTCTTCGTGGAGTTTGGTCAACTCGCGCGCTAAAACAATCTCGCGATCGCCTCCAAAAGCCGTTTCAAAATCTTGCAAAGTCTGTTGCAGGCGATGGGGTGCCTCGTAGAAAACTAGGGTTCTTGACTCGGCTTTCAAGTTTTCTAAGCGATCGCGGCGTTCTTGACCCTTGGGAGGCAAAAACCCTTCAAAGGCAAAGCGATCGGTGGGCAATCCAGCAGCGCTCAAGGCTGTAATTACGGCACTGGGGCCAGGGATGGGCACCACAGGCAGCCCCGCATCAGCACAAGCTTTCACCAAGTCATAGCCCGGATCAGAGATTCCTGGCATTCCGGCATCGGTGACTAAGGCGATCGCTTGACCTTGCTGCAAACGGTTGAGAATGTCGGGGAGTCGGCTGCGGCGATTGTGGTCGTGATAACTAATTTGTGGCGTACCAATTTGAAAGTGCTGCAAGAGTTTGCCGGTGTGACGAGTATCTTCAGCCGCGATCGCAGTCACATCCCGCAGTACTTGAATCGCCCGAAAGGTCATGTCTTCTAAATTGCCAATCGGGGTGCCAACGATATAAAGAGTTCCAGCTTTAATTTCCATTTCTTTATCCTAAACTCCTAAGAATCAAGAAATTCAAACCTCATCCAGCTCCGGCACCCCTCTCCTCACAGGAGAGGGGCTAGGGGAGAGGTCAGGAAAAACATCTGGATTGGTTATGAGCAAACGAGGGCTATTCGTCGGCATGGTGACACTCGATTTGGTCTACATGACCAGTGGGCCACCCAACGCCAATCAAAAATTGGTCGCCTCTGATTACACCGTGTCTGCGGGCGGGCCAGCAACGAATGCAGCCGTGGCATTTGGTGCCTTGGGTAATGCCGCGACAGTGTTGGGGGTGGTCGGTGCTCATCCAATTACGCACTTGATTC
>CBIHQL010000629.1:0-2851 GCA_966211855.1 uncultured bacterium | reverse complement strand
GGCTGGCAACCCAATGTACAGGGTGAGCCGCCCAACCTCAACAATTCCACTGTGAAGGAGCTAGTAGATTTAGGATATGAAGAGGTGAAAGATTGCGCTGGCACAGGTCTGGGGCCTTGTCGCTTTGAGTTCACCAACCCAGCCGGAGAACTTCTAGTCGTCTCAGCCATTACTAACGGAGCGAGTAATCAAGACCGTGTGGTTTGGCGGTGGTTCATTGAAGAGAGAACCAATTCAAATCAGTAACCCTTGACTCTCTACAGGCTGATAGAATAGGGCCGATCAAGGTCACCCAGATCATTATTTCGTTTGAGAACTATTCAGGTCGAGAATGCAGCGCCATCTCCAGGAGAAACTAGCCCGTGAATATCAACTGGCGGAAACTAGCTATGCGAGCGCAGGTCACAACCTAACGATTTTCAATGTTGCTAATAACTACGAATTGTTAGACAAAATTGACCCCGACGAGTTTCAAAAAGATGAACGAATGCCTTACTGGGCAGAAATTTGGCCTGCTTCTCTCGCCTTGGCAGAAATGATTCTCACTCGCTACCGCTTTGAGCAAACGCGTTGTTTAGAACTGGGGGCAGGCGTTGGTGTTGTCAGTGTTGCCGGAGCGATCGCCGGAGCCAACATGCTGACGACAGACTATTTTGCTGAAGCTCTGGAATTTGCCCAACTGAATGCTGCTGCAAATCAGGTGAAAATTCAGACCTACTTATTAGACTGGCGAGAGATCTCTTTAAATGAGAAATTCGACTATATTTTTGCGGCGGATGTGCTTTATGAACAGCGCAACCATGCCCCAGTTTTGCAAGCGATCGCGCAACTCCTCAAACCCTCAGGAACGGCTTTTATTAGTGATCCACAACGGACGATCGCTCAAAAGTTCTTTAAGTTAGCCACCACTAATGACTTTAGGGTTGAGACTACTACCACCACGCTGCCTTGGCGAGATTTGACTGTTTCTGTCGATATCCATGCGCTCACTCAAACAAACTGATAGTGTGGCACTCAGCCGGAGCATCAGGAGCAGGTTGCAGAGATTGGGGAGTAAAGCCCCAGTCTTGCAAAGAGCGAATGAATAGTGCTGACCCCATTAATAACCCTGCCCAGACAAAGACGTGACCGAAGACTAACATCCATTCTGGGAGAGTCTGCATCTCTAAGTCTAAAATTGCATCTTTAGGGTGCTTGGGGTCGTAATACACTTTAACTTCTTGACCCTCTAGATATTTACGGTGTTCGGCTTCCGCTTCCCATTTAACATGTTTAATTACCTGGCGATCGCCTAGGCTAATTTGCCGCGATTGGTACTTCCGCCCTGACACAGTGTATTCGTAGGTAGCGCTCACTTTATAGATAGTTTGCGTAATAGTTCCCGTCCTGGTTCGCCTCTCAACTAGGGCTGAGCTTAAAATTCGGCCTGTCGTTTCTGACCATTGCCCCAGTTGTTTAGATTTATGATCGAGCCTTCGAGCATCCCACATGAACTTCCCACCGATCGCCATCATCGGCAGCGTAATTGAGAGCGGCCCTAAGAGAAAATAGAAAAAAAACATAATCAGAAATTGGTTCGGCTCTGGTGTAGTTGTTTTAAGTCACTTGTAACTACACCTTGCCCATTATGAATTACCAACAATCTGCGATCGCAGCCCTGAAACTGCTTTCCTTGCCTCTATGCCTCAGCATTGCAATTCCCGGCTTACTGGCTGCTAGTCCCTCTGGAAAGCCAATCTCAACCTCTTCTAACTTGTCTCTATCTTCTTCAAACTTGCACCTTGCCCAAACTTCAGATCGCCCTACACGTTGCACCTCTGGGTTTCGGACTGTCAAAACTCAAGATGGCGGTTCTCTCAATTTACGGGAGGGTACTAGCACTCGATCGAGAATTATTACCACCATCCCCAACAACAGCGAAGTGTTTTTTAATGTCAGCGATCGCAGCGGGGAATGGTCAGAAGTCACCATTCGAGGTGGCAAAACAGGATGGGTCGCCAGTCGTTTTTTAGCCCGACCCGAATCGATCGCTGTGACCTACCCAACCCGGATGCGAGTCAAAACCTTAGATGGTGGGGCACTCAATATTCGTAATAGTCCCAGTCTTGGGGGAGCGGTGGTTGGTACAGTTGCGAGTGGTACGGCTGTTACGGCTCATCGGTTTGCGGGTTATTGGACTGAAATCACAACTCCGCGTGGCACCCGAGGCTATGTGGTCACAGGCTATTTACTTTGCAAATAAATAGGCAGTGCCAACAAACGGGCGATCGCTCAACCTCTCAACCAGTCAAAGGATGTGTCAAGATCAGAAACATGTTCACCACAACCCTGATTGCCTGATGTCTGCGTACGATTTACCTTTAGAAAACAGCATCCAAACCCTACGGGAGGTGCGAGCAGCTCTATTGCGCCTCCACAAAGCGTTATTGGAGTTTGAGCGGGTTGGTTATGAGCAGTTTTTTGGTCGTATCCAATCGAAGGGCGAGTATTTTCAACTCGTGATTAACCATGATTGGTTTAGCTGGTTACGACCGATTTCGCAGTTTATTGTTCAAATAGACGAAGCGCTCAGTGCCAAAGAAGACCCCGTTACAGTTGGGCAAGCCAACGAACTGCTAAATTCGGCGCGTCAACTTCTCAAACCCGATGAAGAAGGAACTGTTGCTGAGAAGCGATATTACCAAGCGATTCAACGTGATCCGAATATTGCCCTGATGCACGCTGAAGTTACGCAGCTTTTAAGTCCAAAATCTTAGTTGCAAAGTTGCTTGAGCAATCATGGTCATACAGTAAGTTTGTAGATACTGTTTTGCGTTGCAAAGGTCAAGGACATTGGCTGAATAAGGTTGGG
>CBIHQL010000628.1:0-2858 GCA_966211855.1 uncultured bacterium | reverse complement strand
CTAGCGGGTCGGCAAAACATCGGGCGATCGCGAGCTGCATCATTTGCGTTCCGTAGCCTTTGCCCAACTCTGTTTCTTCGCCAATCCAGATATCAATGGCACGTAAGTTTGCTGGCACATCACCCCAATAATGGCTATCCTCACGCGCAGGGTCAATGATCTGGATAAATCCGATAGGGCGACCATCAATTTCTGCAATGAGCTATTCTCGCCAGTCAGGGGCACGCTCAAGCTCTACATCCCAGTGCCAATCATCATTAGGATCTGAATCAATCACATGAGGTTGTTCATCCCAATGTTGTAATAGAGCTAAATCAGCAGGTGTCGCACAGCGTAGGTTGATCATAGTCTCACGCGTTTTGCCTAAGAAATCAATAAAGCGATCGCTCCCCATATTCCAAGAAAGGCGATCGCTTCTCAACAGAGAATAGTTGTCTCAGGTTAGGCACATACTTTTTTCACGACGGGCAGTTGGCTAGCGTGCTCCCACCAAGCCTTGAGTTTAGGTGCTTGAGTCATAATTGCATTAAACTCTGGGGCTCTTGAGAGATAGATGAACACAGGAATAAGGTGGAAGTCAGCAAGACTGGGTTCGCTACCGAGAAGATATGGAGTGCCTACCGTCAAAGATTCGATCGCCTCTACAGCTTGCTTGGCGGGTGCTACAGCATTTTTGACCTTTTCTTCATCTGTGGTTCCTCCCTGCTGGGGCACAATGAAACGTTGAATCACAATGGTGCTGATCGCAGGCGCATAGAGATAGCTATCAATGATGCCCATAATCTGTCGCATCCGCGCTTGGGTTAGCGGGTCAGAAAAGCTAAATTTATGATTGGCAACTACTGTGTCGAGATATTGGGCGATCGCCGTTGTTTCGTAGATAAACTCTCCATCAGCCTCTAAAGTTGGCACTTTGCCGAAGGGATTTTTAGCAAGATAATCTGGTGAGTTCGTTTCCCCATTAAGAATATCCACGGCTTTGAGGTCGTACTCTGCACCAGCCGACTCAAGCAGCAAGCGGACTGTGCGCACATAAGTACTGATCGGCGTGCCATGAACAGTGAGCTTTGTCATTATTTGTAGAGACCTGACCTAAAGTTTAACGTTTACCAAAATAGGCGACTCATCCAGCGATCGCCTCACCTAGCCGAGGGATATGGTTTATATTCCAGTTGCTTTAGGGTCGGGGCCAAACCGATTCTCGCCTGCCTGTCCATCTTGAGCAAGGAAGATTAAATTAACGATCGGCAGCAGCAACCACCATCCACTGCGATTGGTATCGTGCATTCTGCGAATACCTACGGCAATGCTTGGAATCAAAACTGCAAGACTGTAGATATTGCTCAGGACGCTTTGATCATTATTGCGAGCTATACCCAGCAGACCTTCCATGAACCCCAATGCAATACTGATGAGGAGGTTGAACAGAAAAAACATCCAGTATTCTTTTCTACGGGCCCTTCCATTAAATACTGCGTACTGCTTGAGTACCTTTAAATACCAATTCATAATGTTACCTTGTGACTGTTGAAAGTGACTTCTGATAGAATGCACTGAATTTTTAAGCCAGCTTGATAACCCGTGGGTCTGAAGCGCTTTCGCATCATACGCATAAGTCGAACGGTTATCTCGAAATTTTTAGTATTTTTTATAACAAGGCTTATTCTCCTGTTAAGAGATGAAAATAGCCAAAAAAGCTAGGAGATATGATGCTCTCCCAGCTTCTAGAGAAGGGTGCTTTTAGTAGTTAAAGTGTGATAAAGCTACGTTGCAGAAATCTAAGCTGCGATCGCTTCTTGGTAGGGCACGAAAGACTTTTTGGTGACGTGACAGATGGGGCACGACCAATCTTCGGGGATCTCTTCAAAGGGAGTGCCGGGAGCAATACCAGAATCAGGATCGCCCACAACGGGGTCATAAATCATTGAGCATTGCAGACAGATCCATTTGCGGGTGGCAGGGTCGGTGCCAGCAGCTTTGGCTTTGGGGGATACACCATCTAGAGCATGGAGCGCCTCTGTATATTGTTGGGCGTGGTGGTTTTCGATATGAGTCAATAAGCCAAAACGGTGAGCCGCAGTGCGGAACATATTGGCATGGTCACGAGACTCGGCTTCTTGCTCTTGGAACTCTGCTACTGCATCTCGATCGCGATCAGCTTGGGCTTGATCGGTGAAGCTGGGATACATAATGCTGTATTCGTAGGTTTCTCCCTCGATCGCCAACTCTAAACAACGGGCAGCAAGGGCCTTTTTCTGCTCATCGGTTAGAGCTGCGGGGTCATCAACTACTAGCTCTGGGTGCAGCAAACGGAAGTGAGCAAAGGCATGTTCTGTCTCTTGATTAGCCGTCTCACGAAACAGCTTTGCGAGGTCAGACATTCCTAGCTTCCGGGCAACATCTGCAAAAAAGAGATATTTACGGTTTGCCATTGACTCGCCAGCAAAAGCATCAGCCAAGTTTTTAGCGGTTCTAGAGTTTGAGAGATCCATAGGGATGTTGCTAAGAGTTAAGGACTTGTGCAGGATGTAACTCAGAATAATTCTTAGATAGGAATAAGTCAAGAAAAAGAATGAATTTATTTTGAGACTTATTTCACACCTGGAAGTGGTATGATTTAAAAATGGCTAAAACTATTCAGGCAATTGATGTCGTCAAACAACTCCAGGCGAAAGGCTTGCGAGTCACTCCTCAGCGGGCGGCAGTCTATGCTAATTTGCTAGCTCGTTCTGATCACCCGACCGTAGAAGACATTCTGCAAGACTTAAACACCGATCTGCCTGTCTCCTCGAAGGCAACGGTCTACAGTGCTCTGACAGCCTTGCGAGAGGTGGGTTTAGTGCGCGAGGTGCTGCTAG
>CBIHQL010000627.1:0-2860 GCA_966211855.1 uncultured bacterium | reverse complement strand
GGCGCACCGATTTGCTGACGTTGGGTGATCCGAGTCAAGAGCTAGTGACGCTGCAACTTTCAACACTAAATGCAGCCCGAGTTAAGGTAAATCAACTCGCCCGAATTACGGTAATTGGGCCAGATAAACAGGTGTTTACAGGTCATGTGCAAAGTTTATATCCCCAAGCGATCGCTCCTGACACTCAAGGCCAAACTAGCCGCCGAGGTTCCGATCAATCCAGTCAGGCCACAGTGCCAGCGACGGTGCGTTTAGACAGACCCACTCGCAGTTTAATTCCAGGCAGTCAGGTGAATGTGGAGTTGGTGATTGAACAACGGCCCAATGTCGTGGCACTCAACACCGAGTCAATTCAGCGCACTGGTGCAACCCCCTTTGTTTGGGTGCAAGATGCTACGGGCAAAGCGGAAAAACGACCTGTGACTTTAGGGTTGGAAGGTTTAGTCACAGTCGAGGTGAAGTCAGGACTGCAACCCGGTGAGAAGGTGATTTTGCCACCACCCGAACCGCCGCTCGTACCAGGGATGCGGGTGACAGCACAACCTGAAGCTAAACCGAGTCTTGCTCCCGCTGTATCTCAGTAATCTGGGTTGCGATCGCATCGTGAATAGAGAAATGCAGGTACCGCCATGAGTCTTGCCTTTGCTGATTTGCTCAAATTAACCTGTCGTTCTTTAGCAGGGAATCCTCTGCGCTCCTCACTAACACTGCTCGGGGTGTTTATGGGTGTTGGTGCAGTTTATGCCACGTTGCAGGTGGGCAGTATCAGCCAAGCCGTGATTGCCGCAGAGTTAGCTAAGCGAGATGCGCCGCAGGTGACAGTTTTTCCCAAGTGGGACTTTAGAGGGGGGAGACCTGCCCAGTTAAAGGCTGAGGATATGGAGTTTCTGCGGAAGCGGTTGTCTCGGATGCGGGCAATTAGCACAGCAGATTGGGCTGGAGCCCCGCAAACGCTGTTTCAAGACCGTGAAGCAACTCCTTCTATGCTTGCAGTATCTCAAGACTTCTTGCTGACCTCTGGGCGCAATGTATTAGCGGGTCGCTTTTTAACAGAGGCGGATTTTGCTAGCTACCGTCCAGTCGTCGTGATTGATCAGTTTTTGGCTGAGAAACTCTTTGAAACGGAAGACGCGATCGGTCAGCGCATCTACATCAATAGCCGTCCTTATATCGTGGTGGGCGTGGTACCAACCCGGCTGGAAGGAGAGGAGCCACCAGAGGGTCAGATTTTAGTTTCAATGGCGCTTCATAGTGCGCTGACAGGTAGTCAAGATATTGGCTGGCTTCAGATTCGACCTAATGACATGAAAGACCTGGAGACTTTAGGCAAACAAGCTGAACAACTATTGAAGCAGCGATTCCCTGGCAAGGAGTTTTGGACTGGGAATAATGTCGAGGATATTGTGGCGCAACAGCAAACCCTAGAACTCGCTTCTCGCGCCTTGGCTGTGGTTGGCTTGATCTCGCTGCTGGTCGGTGGCGTCGGTATTGCCAATATCATGATCGCCTCAGTGACAGAACGAACGGCTGAGATTGGCTTACGGCGAGCAGTTGGGGCTACCCAGCAAGATGTGATGTTGCAATTTGTCTTAGAAGCAGCGGTGCTCAGTATCGTGGGCGGAGTCGTCGCTTTAGGTGTTGTGCATGGACTTACGCTCACCGTCGCGAAAACGTTTAAGTTACCTTACCAATTTGAATCTAAAACTGCGGCTTTAGCATTAGGTTCTGCCGTTTTAGTTGGCATTGGAGCAGGTTTTCCTCCCGCTTTGCGAGCCAGCCAACTCGATCCAGTAAAAGCCCTACGTTCAGAATAATTCAACATCATTCACAATTCCTGTAGCCTGTATTAGGCGCAACCGTAACGCAGGAATCACTAAAAGTAGGGTTCTGGCTTCCCTGTTATCCTCAGAAGTTTTATCGTAGTCAGGCGATCGCGCAAATCGTACTGGGTTCAGGCAAAGGTTCTCCAGAGGTTTCGTAGGCCACAACTAACGATTCAAGGGCTTCAATACCCTGGATGACAGCCTCTTCATAGGTTTCACCGTGGGTGCGCCACTGCTGGCCTGGAAAGTTAGGGAAACCGACCAGAAAATAATCATCTTCTTCTGACCACTGAATCACCATTTGATATTTCAGTTTGTTTGCCATCTCGGTTTTCCTCTATTGTCGAATCTTTGCGGTAGAAGTAGGGGTGACGGTTGAGTGAGCCTGCCTACTTATGTCTGATACATCTCGTATTAATGTAACGGTCAAATTATTCGCCGCTTATCAAGAAGCCTATGGGGTGCCGGAGATAGTGTTGGCACTTCCGACTGGGGCAACGGTGGCTGAGGTGCGCGATCTCCTCATTCAAGAGCATCCAGAGCTAGAACGGTGGCGTGACTTAACGCGGTTTGGCGTGAATTTGCAATTTGTAGAACCCTATACTGTACTGCAACCGGGCGATGAAGTGGTGCTGATTCCTCCGGTCAGTGGGGGCTAGCGATTGGCAGTTGGTGAGAAAAAAGCGATCGCACTGGATTGAAGCTTCCAATCTAAACTCCTAACAGACATATCAAGGAAGAGAAATCTACTAAAAGTCACCCAAGATTAGGGGATTTAAGAGTGAGTTTGTGGGAAAAGCGATCGCAACAAAAATTCTGCAAGATTCTCAAAAGAAATTTTGAGCAGATTTCCTTAAGAATCGCTGAAACAATGGATTCATAAGCACCTTGGTTAAATCCGACAAAATAAGTCGGATATGTTTGACGCTCTTTTGAAGACCGTGTTACTATCTGACCACTGTTGACGTGACAGAACTTAAAAGACCGTAATTCTTGATAACAAGAGAGCTTTGACCCATGACCCAGGCAACTGAACT
>CBIHQL010000626.1:0-2871 GCA_966211855.1 uncultured bacterium | reverse complement strand
CGGCAAAGAACCGAGCAAACCTGATCTGTTAGGAAGCAGCGCGGCTAGCAACAGCAGCATTCCGAGAGAGGCTGTATTGGCCCATCTTGCCCCGGTACCATTGTTCATCTCTTACTCCAGCGGAGAGAACGTGTAGAATGCGATCGCGAGCTTTGGTGCGGATAGCGCTAGGCATATCATCAGAGAAGATGGCATCAATAATATCTGGTACTTCAAAGATGCCAGTAGGTTGCTGTTGCATGACGGTTGAGACTGCCACAGTCAATGAGGTTTGTCTAAACTGGTCACGCACATAGCTTTGCCAATTTTCTGATTTGCGTCCACCTCTGGTTCCCTTGGGGCCTTTCTTGGCGGTAGATGGTTGTTTTTTGGCAGCAGTACTTCCTTTCGCTTTACCCCGACCCCGTCCTTTGGGAGCTGGTTCAGTTTCCGGTTCAGCCGCTGCTTTGGCCTTTGCAGGCGCTGTCTCTGTTTTAGCGCTGGGAGATTCAGCTACAGCAGGGACAAGTTGAGCCACCAGTTCTTCAACTTCTGCTGCTTTTGCTGCAACTTGCTTGGTAGCCGGAGCTTTGCCATTTGGTGAAAACAGATTGATCACGGTCAGCAGGCTGTGGCGCTTTTCGCGGATTGCTTCTACCTGCGCCATGAGTTCGTTTTCCTGAACTGCTAGCGACGAGTCGGCTTCGAGAAGTTTAGATAAAACAGGATTCGATTTAGAGTCAGTTACTTGAGTCTTAGCCACAGGGATATTTCCTTCAGTACAAAACAAACAAGAATGCTGAGAGAGCAAGATACCAATCTTGAGCAGCAGACACAGGTTCTGTGGAAAACTTTATATGTCTAACGCAGCCATTACAGACTTTGGCTCAGTGCCCTATAAAGCAATCATATTACTGTTAAATCAGAATAAAACTTATATTGCTATATTTCAATCAAATTAAGGAAATCGATCAGCAAACTTAAAGAGAGGAGATACAGCGATCGCGCTAGAGAGATCTAGGAGATGAGGGAATGGCAGGTCAGAAAATGACTACGGCTTTGTCCTTAATGACTGACTTGATATCAGTAGAACCTAACTCTGTGGCAATACGGCAAAACTTGTTTTAGCGATCGCAGCGTTGCACCAATGGTTGATTCAGCCCTCTCCACCTAGTCTGAGCATCCTGTTACCTTGTTGAATTAAGGGACTTTCAACCCAAAAACTATCGCTAACCCGTCTGTTGGTAGAATAGTTGACTCCAATTGATTTACCGCTAGCTACAAATAAACGCCTAGTTAGTCAAGCTTGCAATCTGTCAGATTAAATATGGTTGTCAAACCTGCCGCCTTCTTGATTCGCCTCTGGTAAAATTTCAACTCTTAGGTCACGACATAATTTGAATAATTCAAATCATTATCTGTGATTCTTTCCGTATTTTTGCGTTTTTAGCAGACTTTTTAGCAGCCACATCTATGGTCTTAGCAGTAAATTTGGTTTTAGCTCCGTATTTCTTCTGAGGGTTTCTGGCTGCAAGGGAACATGGCGGCTTTCTACCCACCTCTATTCGGTTTGTGCCCCTGTCACGCAAGGATGGGCTGTTTAAAGTAGAGGTGTTGGTTTAAATGGCGTGCGCGTTAAAGAACCAACTCTTTACCTTTGCATCAGCAGTTGAATTGATCATGACAAAGACATTTGCAGTCTCTCCAGCTCTAGAACAAGCTATTCAAGACGCGATCGCTCAGGCTCGTGCTGCTTGTGATACTCAGGGCGATCGCTCGGCAGACTGTGCGGTTGCTTGGGATATCGTGGAAGAGTTACAGGCAGAACGCTCTCACCGTCAAGTGCAGCCCAGCCAAACCTCTCTCGATCGCTACTGTGACGCGAATCCAGATGCGGCTGAATGTCGGATCTACGATGTTTAGTCAGCTATCTCTGCGATGCCCTCTTTCTTGGCTAGGACTTAGAAAGGGGGCATGATTTTCGCTGAAATGCCTTTAAACCAGCCCCAACCCTTGCCTCAACGCCCAAATTAGCAACATATGTCCTGGGTAGAAAGTATAAAACCAACGAGCCGCTGCCCCTCTTTGGTGATTTGTCCATAGTAGTAAGACCGGGGCGATCGCGGCTGGAAACTGGATCCAGTCAACTCCTTGAGAGGCAATCACCACACAAACATGGAGCCCTAACCAAGCTCCCCACCATCTCCACAAACGACGGTGATTGTCAAAGTTTGCCAGCAGCCAGATCACAGCCATGCCGTAAGCGCCGTATTCCAAACGCAACAACTCGGCAGCAATGATGGCAGTGGCCCAAATCATGAAATAGTATTGCTCAAAATGCCGACTCACGCGCAGAGTGACTAAGCCAAGCGCCAGTGTTAATAAGATATTGATGTAAGTGCCATCTAAAGCAATTTGATAGATCGGTTGGCTCAGTATCCCTAAAACGAGCAACCGCAGCAGATATTGACGAAAATTCTGGGTATGACGCTCGCCCTCTACTAGCAACCAAGCAAACAGCGGAAAGCTCAAGCGCCCAATCACTCGTAGTACCGCTGTTTGAGGAAAAAATACGGCACCAACATGGTCAATCACCATAAAGAGTGCCGCTAAGAGTTTGATCTGATAGTTATTGAGCACCCGGAAATCCTAACGTAACGAGCGGGGTTGCCATTGGTACCAATGACGGAGACTGAGCCACACGACTGACAGTAAGCCTGCCAGACTCAAGGTTAAACCACTATAAGGAACCAAGAGACCAAAGACGGGCAGAATGGCTCCGCTAATCGTGGCGATCGCAACAGCCATGGCAGAGCGTTGGTGCTTACCTAAACCCCACCCTAAAACTAACAGCACTGGCGCTAAACTTGCCCAAGCAAACGGAGCGGGTAG
>CBIHQL010000625.1:0-2875 GCA_966211855.1 uncultured bacterium | reverse complement strand
TGCTCTACCAACTGAGCTATCCCGGCGTAGGGTTTGCGTTGTTTGCGGTGTGTGCCGCTCCCGAGCGCTTTATTAAATTAACAAATCCAACTAGGTTTGACAAGGGGTTGTTTAAACTTTTTCTGCGTTGAGTTTATTTTGGTAACGAGGGGAGGCGCAAACGAGTCACCTCAAGCTGGAATGAGCCAACTCCAGTACCCCGAAACGACTGCACCCGCACCGTGTAGCGACCTGCCTCTGCCACTTCCAGTAATAACCATGCATTGCGACTGCCATCAGGGCCATCATCGTTTTCGGCAACAGTTGAGCCATCAGCAGCCAGTAAAGAGACAATGGGGTCAAAAGCTGCGGAGGTCAAAGCAATCCGAATTTGGTCACCTGCCTGGAGAGTCATGACATAATCTCTGGCAAAGCCGCCCTCACCCGTGGGTATGTCTTGGGGTGAAAGGCGATCGCTCACCCGACGATTCAACTCTAGAGGAATCGGGCGATACATTGCGTTGGGCGTTGATGCCACACTCATACCGCTAGCCAACCCCCAAATCGCGATCGCTAGCCCCAGCCATTTCGCTTGTCTCATACCCGTTAGCCCAAATATGCTTGTTTCACCCGTTCGTCTTGCAGCAACTCTGCGGCAGGCCCGGTTAAAGTAATGCAACCTGCTTCGAGCACATAACCTCGATCGGCAGCTTGGAGGGCTAGATGAGCGTTTTGCTCTACCAACAAAATCGTTACGCCTGTAGTACGCAGGGTCTTAATGATGTTGAAAATCTCTCGCACGATCGCTGGAGCTAGCCCTAAACTAGGTTCGTCGAGCAACAACAATCGCGGGCGACTCATCAAAGCACGGGCGATCGCCAGCATTTGCTGTTCCCCCCCACTCAAGGTTCCGGCTAGTTGATGGCGACGTTCAGCTAAGCGCGGGAAGACTGCAAATTGCTGTTCAATATCTTGTTTGACTTCTGAGGGATGAGAGCGGGTATAAGCCCCCAACTCTAGGTTGTCGAGGATGGTTTGCTTGGCTAAGACGCGGCGACCTTCTGGGCAGTGCGCCATTCCTAACCGCACTACTTCATGGGCTTTGCGGCGGGTAATATCTCGTCCGGCGTAGATGATTTGACCGTGACGCGGGTTAAGAATGCGAGAGATCGTGCGTAGTGTCGTAGTTTTGCCAGCACCATTCGCCCCAATCAGGGTAACGACTTCACCAACATTGACGGTCAAGTTGATCTCTTCGAGCGCTTGAATCCCACCATAGTTGACGCTCAGACCGCGAATCTCTAACAAAGGGAGATCGGTGGGTGGAGTAGGTTGGGGCTGTACCGCATCGTGAATCGTGGTCATGCCTCGCCTCCTAAATACGCTTCGATCACGGCAGGGTCACTTTTCACGGTTGCGGGGTCTCCCAAAGCAATCAGTTTGCCAAAGTTGAGAACAGCAATGCGATCGCACAAGCCCATCACCAACGGCACATGGTGTTCAATCAACAACACGGTTAAGTTAAACGAGTCGCGAATTTTGCGAATGAATTCACTCAGTTGATGCTTTTCACTGGGGTTCATACCAGCAGCAGGCTCATCTAGGAGTAACACCTGAGGTTCTAAAGCTAGGGCACGAGCAATTTCTAAGCGACGTTGATCGCCATAGGGAAAGTTGCAGGCTTTTTCAGTGGCGCGATCGCTCAAACCGACAAGTTCGAGCAATTCTAAAGCGCGTTGTTGTGTTTTTTGTTCTTCTGCGGGGGCAGGAGGGAGACCAAAAACCCCAGTCAGCACACCGCTTTTGGTGTGAATATGTTGGGCAATCATCACGTTCTCTAGAGCCGACAATTCCCCAAATAAACGTATGTTTTGAAAAGTTCGAGCAATCCCTTTGGCAGCAATTTGATAGGGCTTCCGTTTGGAGATCACCTCTCCGCGATAAAGTAACTGCCCGCTCGAAGGGGGAATCAACCCTGTGATCAAGTTAAATAGGGTAGTTTTGCCAGCACCATTCGGGCCAATCAAGCCAAAGATTTCACCAGGTTGCACCGTGAACGAAACGGCATCCACAGCACATAAGCCACCAAAGCGACGAGTCAGCGCTTGAGCTTCTAAAACAGTCGGAGCACTCACAGCAGATTGAGAGTTAGGAGGATGCGGTTGGGTCATACCAGACAAGCTATCCAAATTAATCAAGAGATTTTTGGGAGTTCGGGAGAGAGACGGGTGCCGGGGAGATCGGGCGACGTTTGCGGAACCAATCGGGGTTGATCAGCCCTTTCGGGAAAAAGATGGTGCCGATAACAATTAACAGACCAAAGATAATCAACCGACCATCCCGCAGGAAGTTCGCCAACCAAATGGGTAGACCGGGGATATCAGCGATCGCCCGCAAGACCTCCGGTAGCGCCGTAAACACCATCCCACCCAATACAGGCCCTAAGAAGGTACGCGAACCACCGATCAACACAAATGTGAGATAAATAATGCTGGCATCAAACGTGCCTTGACGAGCATTCCAGGTATTTAGGAAATGGGCACTGACTGCACCCACAACTCCCGCTAAAACTGCACCCAGCATAAACGCCAAAACTTTGTAGTAGGTTGGGTTGATGCCCATCGCGTCTGCTGCCAACTCATCTTCGCGAATTGCGATCAATGCTCTGCCAACCCGGATATTTTCTAAACGATAGACAAAAAACATACTCAATAGCAGCAGCGGCAACACTACCCATAAATAGGCGATCGCCGAGTTAAAGGGTTGCGGAATCCCGAAAATACCAACGGCTCCCCCCGTGATCTCTAAATTGAGGGATAAAACGCGGAGAATCTCGACAAAGGCAATAGTGGCGATCGCTAAATAGATCCCCCGTAAACGCAGGGCAGGAACCCCA
>CBIHQL010000624.1:0-2887 GCA_966211855.1 uncultured bacterium | reverse complement strand
CACTTGACGAAATAAGCTTCTCTTGGCGACGTCCCTTGAAACGCACCCTGCTTAAAGAGCGTGTTCATAAATGCGCCTAAGTTCAGCCGAATTTGCGCCCATAATGGTTCGTCATTGGGTTCAAAAACTACCCATTGAGTTCCCCGATACAAGCTCTCTTCTAAGAAAAGCGCTAGTCGTCGCACAGGCACATACTTCCACTCAGAGGCTAGCGGGTCGGCTCCATCCAGGGTTCGAGCGCCCCAAACGACATTTCCATACACACGGAAGTTGCGCAGGCAGTTAACACCGACAGGATTGAGCAAGCCATTTTCATCATCGGTCAGTTTGAGTGTAAGTTCTCTCACCCCTGTTAACCCGGCATCGGTTCCGGCAGGCGCTTTCCATACGCCTCGGTTGGCATCTGTACGTGCAAATATACCTGCAACAACACCACAGGGCACAAATATCTCTGAGCGGTTTTCTTTCAGGGGGTCAGCAAGTTTCACTCTCGGAAAGTAGATTGCAGCATTTTTCTTAGCATCCCCCAAGCTAGAGCGCAGAGAGTCAACCCCGATATCTTGATTGAGCACTAGCTCTTTAGTGGCCCAGTCTAGAGGCGGATCGACAATCAACATTGCTCGGCGATCGAGACAATATCGAGCTGCGGCAGCCCAGGTTTCCCGACTGATATCTATCGTTCGAGTGGGAGGAGGAACACAAAGGATATTGAACAGATCGGCTTTTTCGAGTGCGTAGAGTCCTGTTTTAGCATCTTGGCTACCTACATAAAAGCGATCGTAGGGCTCATTAGGAATATCACCGCCATCAGACCCCAAATTGTTAGGAGCAACTTTGATCATTAAGGGAATTTTGGAATTTTGAGAATCTGGTACCTGAGCAGGACGATTAGGAGGTTTGTTTGGTGCTGGTGGTACTGGTAGAGATACGACTCGTACTAAAGAGGACTGAATATTCACAACATCAGTGACGAAACGGGTCGCTGTACTATCCATCGAGAGATTTCGCAGCGTTTCTCGTCCTATCTCTTGACCGTTCTCTCGATAAACAATCGTTAGGTTAAACAATTCACCGGGAGCGGTGTTATAGTCAACGCTGATCTCTAAGTTGTTGCCCCAGGTGCCCTCACTCGCCGCTTGTAAAACCAGAAACTCAGCATCATCAGGAATTTGACCTCCATTGGAAAAGCGATCGGGAAGGCGATATTGAGCAGTTTTCGCAGCATCAAACCCACCGACAAATTCTTGACTATCTACAGTATTAGGGCGATTTTCAGGCACTGCACTGCCAGGTTGAACTCGCACAAGTTTTGAGCCACCGTCAGAATTGCTTAGCCGAGCTTGGATCTCTCTAGGTGCAATATTGGAGAGGGTTTCAGGGTTACCCTCAGCAGGCGTAATCGTCAAATCAAAATTGTTGTCGCCATTATGAGCAACGGTTACTTTGAGGTCATTACTCTGGCTACCCACTGCCAATGCTTCTAAAATTAACTCACCGCCATCTGCCGTAAGCCTAGTTGTAGCTGCATTTCCCGAATTAGACAAACGCACGATGATGGCTTCGCTACCGCCATTTTGGAAGTATTGCTGCACGGCATAGCTCATGGTGCTGCGGAGGGATAACCCGCCAAACTGCCGCTCAAAGGAACCAAAGTTTTGAATCAAGATAGGCTCATTGGTTAAACCTCTAGTCGCTGTGCCTAAAAAAGCAGTAATGGAAGTTGCGACCCCGGTTAGCGTCCGTACACCACTTGGAATTTCTTCAACATACACACCAGGATAGGTCGGGTTAACAGGCATGGAAGTGTTCTCCTCTATTTTTCAAGCACTGAACATTGTGACTGGCTGAATTTGGTTGCCTTGAGCGGCTCTCATAGAAAACTCAATAGATGAATTTAGTGAAACTGACTGCGCTGGAACCGTCGTTTTGTCCTGCGGCTCATTAACCAAGCCAACAACTTTCTCACCTGCCGGATGAGCGACCATCGCATCCATTGAGGGGTGCGCCCAGTTCGAGAATTGGCTCTAGCGCGATCGCTAATTGCGGGAGAGGCAAAGGTCTGAAAGGGTGACTCTGACTCACTTTGAGGTGTTGTTTTTGGCTGGGTAGGGATATGGCTAAAAGGCTGTGCCCTAACCGGGTTGGAGTTGACCGCTTGGGTGATGTTTTGCTGCTCTAAGGCGCTGACTTGATTTCGCAGCAGAACAATTGCTTGATCTTGAGCTTGGACAACTTTGAGCAGATCTGCGACCGTTTTTTGCTGATCTTTGAGCGATCGCGTCAGCACTGCCACCACATCTAAAATCTTGATGGCTTGATGATCCGCAGAGGTGAGTAAGTCTGGGGTTTCCTCTGCTAAGAAGCCTGCCCGTGTGGCTTTTGTTTCATCATCTTGATAAACAAATGTCACCGGACGGAGTTGATTGAGTAAATCAGCCGCTTCTTGACTAGAGATTGAATTAATATCCTGCTTGAGCGTTTGGGAAGATAGTTGAACAATGGCAGTCCCTCCCACTGCTTGCCCAAAAATAGCACCGTTGACATAGAGCTTGGCAGTAGCGGCGGTTGGGGGAACAGATTCAGCCCCAATCAAAATGTTGCCAGTGCTCCTAGCAATGAAAATACCTAGCTGATCGGCTGCTCTTAACCTTAAATCTTGGTTGCTGGGGCTTTGAAGTAAGGAAGCAACTAGGCGATCGCTCCGAATCTGGCCTGTAACTGATAAATTTTGCAGTTGACCTTCAAAGTCAAAATCGCCCTTGAGCTTGCCCTTGATCTCTAGATCTTGTTCTACAACCAAATCTCCATCAATGGTGACAGGCTGATTAAAGTAGTGGCGGGGGCAGTTGGTTTCGTAGTTGCAAAACTCTAAACTTGGCTCTGAGCG
>CBIHQL010000623.1:0-2888 GCA_966211855.1 uncultured bacterium | reverse complement strand
ATAAAGCGACTCGGTTTTTTTCCACCTTTCTTCGAGCCTGCCCTAGAAACGCCAGAAGTATTAGAAAATCTTTGGCAACAGACACTTTCTGCTTATCTCAACAATCCCCTACCGTTACTGTTTAAAGAAAAAATCTCTGCCTATCTATCGCGCTATTGTACGATTCCTTACTGCATGATTTGTCACAGTTGCATGTTGCGGCCTTTAGGACTGTCACCTCAAGCTGTGTTGCAACTGCTAGAAACGGCCCCACTCCACGAAGTTGACCTTCAGAGCCATTTAAATCTTTTAGCAACACAACCGCCCCTAAATGCTTGGCCTGCTGCTGACTCGTCTGTAGAGCAAAGCATTTTTAACTGCGCAACTCATATATTTCTCAGCTCAGATTTCACCCATGAATGCCGTCAAGTGCTGCGGCGAGCATTGCCCTCCTCAATTTATCAGCATCTTACGAGTTTATTGGCCTACATCAAAACTTGTCATATATGGGTTGAAGCGCACCCAGAAATTCTTTATGACTTAGATCAGCGGGCACAAAAGCATCTTCCGAGCCTCTTAGAAGAAGTCAAACTGCATGAGTTTTTTGATAATTATCGCCAGAGAGTAGAGCAGGAACTTCAAGTACGTGAGCAGCAATTGCTAGCTGAGGTTAAACATCGCAAACAAATCGAGGCTACTTTGCGAGATACCAATCAAATGCTGACAACGCTGATTGAGGCTGCCCCTCTCGCTATCATGGATTTGGATCTAGAAGGCAACACCAAGCTCTGGAATCGAGCGGCAAAGGATCTATTCGGCTGGCTAAACCAAAATCAAGAGTTAACGAGTCAAACGCTGACGACCGTAAACGAGCAGCAACTCGCATTTCACATCTTGCAGACATCGGTTAAGCATGGGCAGGTCTTAACTGGGTTGGAGTTGTGTTGGCAGCAGCCAGAAGGAACACGGATCTTTATGAGCGTGTCTGCGGGGCCAATTTATGATGCAACAGGTCAAATTATTGGAGCGATCGGAGTCGTAGCAGATATTACTCAGCAAAAACAAGCTCAAGCACTCTTAGAGCAGCTCAGTCACCAATATCAACTTCTCTTGCAATCGGTAGGTGAAGGGATTTACGGCTTAGATCGCCAGGGTCGAGTTACCTTTGCCAACCCAGCAACAACTCGGATGGTGGGGTGGGAAGCTGACCAACTCATCGGCAAGCCCATGCATGCGATTGTGCATCACTCGAAGTTGGATGGGATGCCTAACCCAGAGAGTGATTGTCAAATCTACGCCACTATTAGAGACGGTGTGATTCGCCAAGGCATTGAGGATATATTTTGGCGACGGGATGGTACTGCATTCCCGGTGGAATATACCAGCACGCCAATCTATGAGCAGCATGAGTTAGTTGGAGCGGTCGTTTTATTTAAGGATATTACCGAGCGTAAACAGGCAGAATTGCATCTGCGCCAACAAGCCGAGCGCGATCGCCTTCTGGGGGATATAGCTCTACGCATTCGGCGATCGCTGAGTTTGGCAGATATTTTGCAAACGACCGTTGCTGAAGTACGCCACTTCCTGAAAGTTGAGCGGGTGGCTATTTATGAGTTAGTACCAGACATATACGGCAAGTTCACTGTAGAGTCGGTTGCTGAAGGATGCACTTCAATTTTAGAAGTTGACTTACAAGACCCTTGTTTTGAGAAAAAATATGTCCATTCTTATCAACAAGGGCGCATTTCAGCAGTCGATGACATCTATCAGGCAAATTATCCTGATTGCTATCTCAACCTGCTAGAACGGGGGCAGATTCGGGCGAACTTGATTGTGCCGATTATTTCTAATGATCAGCTTTGGGGAATGTTATGTGCCCATCAATGCTCTGAGTCGCGTGCTTGGCAAGCTTTGGAGATTGATGCCTTACAAAAGCTGGTGACCCAACTGGCGATCGCCATTCAACAATCTCAGTTGTACGAGCAGGTGCAACGACTGAATAGTGATTTAGAGCAACAGGTGGCTGAACGCACCGCTCAACTGCGCCAAGCCCTCGGTTTTGAAGCCATGCTGAAGCGAATTACCGATAAGGTGCGCGACAGTCTAGATGAAGGCCAAATTTTGCAGACTGCGGTGCGAGAACTCGCCTTAGTACTCGGGTTGCGCTGCTGTGATGCGGCGTTGTATGACCTAGAAGCTCAAACTGCTACGGTTTGCTACGAGTACAGCCATTCTGCCCAGAGTTGCCAAGGGCTAGTCATTCCGATGAGCGACTTCCCGGTCGTCTTTCAACAATCACTGCAAGGGCAATCATTTCAGTTTTGCGGGTTAAGCTCAAAATTTCATCGGGGTAAAACAGCAGTCTTGACCTGTCCGATTTTTGACAATCAGGGTGTATTGGGTGATTTGTGGTTGTTTCGACCTGTTAACACCCTGTTTCAAGAGTTGGAAGTTACATTAGCCCAACAGGTTGCCAATCACTGTGCGATCGCGATTCGCCAAGCCCGTCTTTATCACACCGCCCAAACTCAAGTTGCCGAACTCGAAAAACTGAACCATCTCAAAGACGACTTCCTCAGCACTGTATCTCACGAGTTGCGCACCCCGGTTTCTAACATGAAAATGGCGATTCATATGCTGAAACTAGCGCCTACACACGATCGCCAAGAACGCTATTTAGAGATTTTGCAAACTGAGTGCCAGCGCGAAACCGAACTGATCAACGATCTCCTAGATTTACAACGCCTAGAAGCCGCCTCTTACCCTGTTTTCTTAGTAGAGTCGATTGACCTACAGCATTGGTTGCCGACCATGATGGCACCGTTCTATGACAGGACAAACAAGCGGCAGCAGACTCTTCAGTTACATCTAAGTGACGATATACCACCGCTGCTTTCAGACAGAGCCAG
>CBIHQL010000622.1:0-2890 GCA_966211855.1 uncultured bacterium | reverse complement strand
GGGGAACAAGACTCAAAGTCCCCCAGAATAAAGCCCGATAGGGCATACCAGAAAGGGGGATTAAAGCCTTGGCAGGCATAGCAGAAAAGGGGGCCTAAAGAATTTACAAGCGTGGTGCATTCATTTGAGAACAGCTGTAAGTGTGGCAATTTGTAACGTGAGAGAATAACAATGCTTCGAGATATTCAAGAATTAGAGGTCACAACCTATTCACCCGTGGCGATCGTAGCGATTAATTCCTTTATTGACCAAGCCCTACAGTATGGTCGAGAGGCAGAACTCGCAATCTTGGCAGCCTTGAGCGCCGATCCCACCTGTGCAGTTGCCAATGCTTACGCTGCAGCTCACTACTTGTCTCAAGAAAGCGCGATCGCCCGGCAACAAGCAATTCCTTATCTCCAAGCAGCCCAAACTTATAGTCAGTCAGCTACCGAGCGGGAGCAGCTTTATATTCAGGCGATCGCAGCTTGGGCAAAGGGGGCAATTGATACCGCGATTGCAATTCATGAGGCGATCGCTGAGGACTATCCCCAAGATTTAATCTCTGTGCAGCAGGGACAATATCACTACTTTTATCGAGGCAACAAAGTTGGGTTGCTGAAAATTGCCGAAAAAGTTTTGCCAGTTCACTCAAAACATCCAGATTTGCTTTCAATGGTGGCGTTTGGCTTGGAGCAATGCCATCAACTGTCAGAAGCAGAAGCAATCGCCCGCGAAGCCACTCGTCTGAAGCGGAACAATCCTTGGGCACATCATGCGGTTGCTCACGTGATGGAAACTCAAGGACGGGCGGCAGAGGGAATTGAGTGGATGGAAAAGTTTTCGGATACTTGGGAGCAGTGCAACTCTATGCTCTACACCCATAATTGGTGGCATGTTGCTCTCTTTTATTGGCAATTGAGAGAGACTGATAAAGTTTTATCCCTCTACGATCAGCATATTTGGGGCAAAGCTCATCGAGATTCTCCTAAAGATCAGGTTGGGGCGATCTCCCTGCTCCTGCGTATAGAGTTTCTATCCGTTCCTGTTGAAGAACGATGGAATAATTTAGTTCCACATCTCTTAACGCGTTTGCATGAGCACTCACTGCCCTTCCAAGACCTCCACTACATCTATGCTTTAGCCAAAGCCAATCAAGCAGATTTAGTCCATGAAATGTTTGGCAGTATGGTTGCTTATGCTCAAACGCTAGACTCTCCAGCCCGCAAAATTTGGACTGCAATTACGCTTCCGGCAGCGCAGGGGATGATTGCCCATGCTAGGAGTGATTGGGAAGGTGCGATCGCCTATCTTAAGCCTGTGTTGTCAAAATTGTGGGTTGTTGGTGGCAGTCATGCTCAGCAGCAACTATTTCATCAGATCTATAAAGATGCAATCTTGCGGAGTGAGGCAGAATCTAAAATGACTCCTTTAGCTTGGTCACCCTTACTCAGGGTAAAAACTGCCTAACCAGATAGACCTGGCACTGCCCCACCATTTAATGAGCGATCGTGGCTTCAATTCAAGAATTTTATTGATAAATACAATAAGTCTATCGACAAACCGGGTTTTACTCCTTGCTTTCGGTACTTGGCTGTGGCATGCTTTCCAAATAGTCCGGTATTCCGACTGGCTAACCGTTAATTAAGGCTTGCTTGCGACTCCACCAACGTTTCAGCCAAGCAAGTAGGGCAGCAGATTTAGTGTGGAAATGGAATTGTATGCATATCAGACAATGGCCTTCAAGGAGTGTAATTTCTTCTCTACTAGTGATCTCTTTAGCTGCCATTAGTGGATGTTCTGGCGACACCTCAGCCAATACTACAAGTGCAACGACCGCCAAACGGGTAGTTCGGATTGCGATCGGCACTCAAGACCAAACAATTAACACTGTCACTGGTGGCGCTATCATCCGTGAAGAAAAGTTGCTAGAGAAGTATCTACCTAAAACAGGTAAGTACCAGAATGTTGAGTACAAAATTGAGTGGTCTAGCTATACATCAGCTCCACCCATTACGAACAAAATGCTGGCAAATCAAATTGACATTGGCAGCATGGCAGACTTCCCAGCAACCATTAACTTGACGACATTTCAGAAGAAAGGCAACGGCGTCAAGACAGTTCTAATCTCATCCCTTGCCTATAGCCCTAACGGAGCTGGCAATGCAGTGGTTGTTCCGGTCAATACGCCTTACAAAAAATTGGCAGATTTGAAGGGAAAAACGATCTCAGTTCCCTTTGGCACTTCAGCTCATGGGATGTTGCTCCGTGCCCTAAAGGATGAGGGGATTGATGCCAAAAAAGATGTCACGTTAGTGAGCCAATCGCCGGAAGTGGGAGGCTCTAGCTTAAGAAGCGGTCAGATTGATGCCCATGCTGACTTTGTACCTTATGGAGAACTGTTTCCTTTTAGGGGTTTTGCTCGCAAAATTTATGATGGCGCTCAAACCGGAACTCCCACCTTTCATGGCGTGACTGTGCGATCGGATTTTGCGCAAGAAAATCCTGAAATTGTAGTGGCATATTTGAGGGCGATGTTGGAAGCAAACCAACGTTTCCGCGAACAACCAGAAGCTCTCTCTGCCAAGTTGGAAAAGTGGACTGGAATTGAGAAAGAGATCTTTTATATGTTCCTGGGCCCGTCAGGCATTCAGAAGCTCGATCCTAGAATTCAGCCCTATCAAGTTACGGCGCTCAAAAATAGTGTGACTACATTGAAGCAAATTGGCAAACTAGATGCCAGTGTGAATCCTGATGATGTAGCCAGTTGGACAGATGACAGCTATCTGAAACAAGCACTGAAAGCAAGCAATATCAGCGAGCAAGAGGTTGCAAATCTTGCAGACAATGTGATTCGTGGCAATGATGCCCTGACTCAAGAACCCATTCAAGAGCCAAAGCTAGCTGCTCA
>CBIHQL010000621.1:0-2890 GCA_966211855.1 uncultured bacterium | reverse complement strand
CTGCCATGTATGGGCATTCTCCAGTTGGCATTGTGATGTTTCAAGATGTAACCCAACTGAAGGAGGCTGAAACAGAACTACAGATAGCCAAAGCTCAAGTCACTAGCATTTTAGAGAGCATTACAGATGCCTTCTTTGCCCTCGACCATGAGTGGCGGTTTACGTACGTCAATCAGCGATTTGAGGAGATGTGTCACCTCTCAGAAGCTGATTTAGTCGGTCAGTGTCTTTGGGAACTCTTTCCCCAAGCGGCTGAATCCTTGTTTTATGACGAATACCACCGCGCTGTTGCCGAGCAAGTGTCGGTTGTTGTCGAAGCACCTGGCCCAGACGGTTCGGGTCGATGGTATGAGGCTTATGGTTACCCGTCTAATAATGGTTTGGCGGTTTATTTTCGAGATGTAACTGAGCGCAAACACCTAGAGATAGACCGTCAGCGCCTTTTAGAGCAAGAGCAAGAGGCTCGGTTAGCTATTGAGCAACTGCTAGCAGAACTACGGCGCAAAGATCAGCAGCAGCAATTTCTGATCGACTTAAATGATGCGATTCGGGCAATTCAAGAGTCTCAAGAAATTCTCTGGCAGGTTCTTTGTAACACAGGCCAATACTTTGATGTCAGCCGTTGCATCTATGGAGATATTGACTCAACGCAGGCAGAAATTGTCATCAATCGTGACTATTGCCAAGGGGTTACTAGCATCACGGGCAAATATCCCCTCGATCTGCTTGGGCCTGCCATTCTTGATGAGCTGCAGCAGCGGAAAACGGTTGCCATTCATGACATCCACCAAGACCCCCGCACTGCTGGCGAGCGAGCTACCACTTGGCAAGCGATGCAAACGCAATCTCTGTTATGTGTGCCCTTAGTCAAAGCAGGAAAATTTATAGCAGTATTGGCGTTGCACCATGTCACGCCTCGGCAATGGACACAAAACGAGATCAAAGTGATGGAGCGCATTGCCGATAAAACCTGTCTGGCTGTGGAGCGATCGCGGGCAGAAGAGCAATTGCGAGAACGAGAAGCCCATCTACAACTCACCTTGAAAGCTGGACGCATGGGAACCTGGGATTGGGACATGCAAACAGGCAAGATAGTCTGGTCAGAGGGGCATTTCACTGTCCTAGGTCTGCAACCCTATGAGTGTGAACCAAATTATCAAATATGGGCGAGTCGCGTTTATCCAGATGATCTAGCCGAAGTCGAGGCTAAGATGCAACAAGCCCTTCACGAGCGGACAGAGTACCATCACGAATATCGGTTACGTTGGGTTGATGGGTCTATTCACTGGGTCGAGGCCAGAGGGCTATTTATCTGCGATGCTCAAGGCACCCCCCGACATTTTATTGGCGCAGTCGTTGAGATCACAGAGCGTAAGCAGATTGAACAAGAAAGAGAACAACTATTAGAGCGTGAACGCAATGCCCGTGCTCAAGCCGAAACTGCTCAGCGTCAGCTCAAAAAGATTTTTGAAACGTCTCCGGTAGGTTTGGCGCTCCTCGACTCAGATCAACGGTTTATTGCCTTGAATGAAGCACTGGCAGAAATCAACGGTCTAACGCGAGAACAGCATTTAGGGCGCTCTATTGCCGAGCTTTTTGGTGCTTCTGATCCTCACTTGGTTGAAATCTTTCACGAAATTTACACCACAGGCAGGTCGTTTAAGGCACCCAATTTTGCTGTGAACACGCCTGGGCGTAGCGATCGCCAACCTGGGTACTACAACGTAGACTACTTGCCAACGATCGATGCAGAGGGTCGAGTTAGCAGCGTTTTGGTCTATGTCGTCGATGTCACAGAGCAAGTACAGCTAGAACAAGCCCAACGCTTTTTAGCGGAAGCAGGGGCAGTGCTGGCATCTTCTCTCGACTACCAAACCACACTAGAACAAGTGGCTCATTTGGCAGTGCCTCAGTTAGCCGACTGGTGTACCGTCCACATTGTTATGGAAGATGGCAGCATTGAGCAGATTGCCGTAGCTCATATCGACCCTAGCAAGTTGGAGTGGGCCCATCAAATCAGAGATAAATATCCTCTCGATCCGGATGCTCCTCGGGGTACTGCATTGACCTTACGCACCGGAAAATCTGATTTTGTACCCGAGATTCCTGACGCACTGTTGGTCGAAACGGCTCTCGATGCGGAACATTTGGAGATTTTACGTCAAGTTGGGTTTAAGTCAGTGATGACGGTGCCTTTGCGGACTCAAGCTCAAGTCGTTGGCGTGATCTCTTTGATTTCGGCTGACTCTGGGCGGCAGTATACGCTGACAGATTTGCGGCTTGCTGAAGAGTTGGCATGGCGAGCTTCTTTAGCGATCGAGAATGCCCAACTTTATCGAGCTGCCCAACGCGATCGCGCGACGAGTGAAGCCGCTCGTAAAGCTGCCGAATCTGCCAACCGGATTAAAGATGAATTTTTGGCGGTGTTGTCTCATGAGTTGCGATCGCCCCTAAACCCGATTTTGGGCTGGGCAAAAATGCTGCGGACTAAGCGTCTAGATGCCAGCAAAACCGACCAAGCGCTCGAGACTATTGAGCGGAATGCCAGACTACAAGCCCAACTGATCGAAGACTTGTTGGATGTATCGCGGATCTTGCAAGGCAAAATGACCCTGAATGTCGCTCCAGTTAATCTAGCGACCACCATTGAAGCCGCTCTCGAAACCGTTCGACTGGCAGCAGAAGCCAAAGCAATCCAGATGACAACCACAGTGCATCCGATCATGGGTATTGTTTTTGGAGATACCAACCGCTTGCAACAAGTGGTGTGGAACCTGCTCTCTAATGCCGTCAAGTTCACCCCTGCCGGAGGTCAAATCAACATCCAACTGACGCAAGTGAGCGACCAAGCCCAGATTCAGATCCGCGATACAGGCAGAGGGATCAAGCC
>CBIHQL010000620.1:0-2890 GCA_966211855.1 uncultured bacterium | reverse complement strand
TCCGGGCCTGGATGGCACCTCAAGATCAGCCCCACGAAAGCTTTGTCTTCCCTGAGGAGGTACTCCCACGTGGTAACGCTCTCTAATAGTTCGATGGTTACGGGCGCTGGTCGTGACCAAGAATCGTCCGGTTTTGCTTGGTGGGCTGGCAATGCCCGTTTGATTAACTTGTCAGGTAAGCTGTTGGGCGCTCACGTTGCCCACGCTGGTCTGATCGTCTTCTGGGCTGGGGCAATGACCCTGTTTGAAGTGGCTCACTTCGTGCCCGAGAAGCCTATGTACGAGCAGGGCTTGATCCTGCTGCCTCACCTCGCCGCTCAAGGCTGGGGTGTAGGTGCTGGCGGTGAAGTGGTCAATATCTTCCCCTACTTTGTTGTAGGTGTGTTGCACTTGATCTCTTCTGCTGTCCTCGGTCTTGGTGGTATCTATCACGCAGTCCGTGGCCCCGAGACTCTCGAAGAATATTCTTCTTTCTTCGGTTACGACTGGAAAGACAAGAACAAGATGACCACCATCATCGGTATCCACTTGATCCTCCTGGGATGTGGTGCTCTCTTGCTGGTGGCAAAAGCAATGTTCTTTGGCGGTTTGTATGACACTTGGGCACCCGGTGGTGGTGATGTCCGCGTGATTACCAACCCCACCCTCAACCCCGCAGTGATCTTCGGTTACATCCTGAAGTCTCCTTTCGGTGGTGAAGGCTGGATTGTCAGTGTAGACAACCTCGAAGATGTGGTCGGTGGTCACATCTGGGTTGGTCTGATCTGTATTGCTGGCGGTATCTGGCACATTCTCACCAAGCCTTTCGCTTGGGCACGTCGTGCTCTCGTTTGGTCTGGTGAAGCTTACCTCTCTTACAGCTTGGGTGCGTTGTCCCTAATGGGCTTCATCGCTTCCTGCTTTGTTTGGTACAACAACACTGTTTACCCCAGCGAATTCTTTGGTCCTACCGGTCCTGAAGCGTCTCAAGCTCAAGCAATGACCTTCTTGATTCGTGACCAACGCTTGGGTGCTAACGTGGGTTCTGCTCAAGGCCCAACTGGTCTGGGTAAATACCTGATGCGCTCTCCCACTGGTGAAATCATCTTCGGTGGTGAAACCATGCGCTTCTGGGACTTCCGTGGCCCTTGGTTAGAGCCTCTACGTGGTCCTAACGGTCTTGACCTCAACAAGATCAAGAACGACATTCAACCTTGGCAAGTGCGTCGCGCGGCTGAGTACATGACTCACGCTCCTCTGGGTTCTCTGAACTCTGTGGGTGGTGTGGCAACCGAAATTAACTCGGTTAACTTCGTGTCTCCTCGCGCTTGGTTGGCAACTTCTCACTTCGTTCTCGCTTTCTTCTTCCTAGTCGGTCACCTGTGGCATGCGGGTCGTGCACGGGCGGCTGTGGCTGGTTTTGAAAGAGGGATTGACCGTGAGACTGAACCCGTTCTCTCGATGCCTAACCTCGACTAGTACGCTTAACTTCGGTTTGCTAGCTAGTTAAAAATTGAGAAGGCTCCTGTTGTCATGACAGGGGTCTTCTTGTTTTTAGGGCGATCGCCTCCCTCAATGGCTAAGCCTTCAATTGCGTTCATGCCTGCAAAAGTAAAGGAAACTCAAAATAACGCAAAGCAGGGTCATGAGTTTGCAATCATGGAGTTAGGCAAGCAATCAAAGGTAAACGAGCAATGCGCGAATCAGATTTAACCGATGCCCTGCGCTGGACTCCCGAAGCGAAGGTCAAGCTGCAAAATATTCCATTTTTTGTGCGATCGCAGGCCCGCCAACGGATTGAGCATTTAGCTCGTGAAGGGGAGTTAGAGGTAGTGACTGCTGAGTTGGTCGAGCAAGCTCGGTCAGAATTTGGTCAATAAAGTTAGGTGCTACTGAGCGCTAGTGTTCATCGCTGCTAACACCGCTTGTTGACTCACTGCTGCATAAATCGATCGCAAGTGGTCGATCGCTAGCGAAGTCGATGGGGTAGGTGTCACTCCGGCTGTAGATTCTGTTTTGAGAGAAATCGGGCCGAGAATATCTAAGACCGTTTCGGTACTGGGTGGGGGGGCGATCACAACCAGAGACGGCTCAAGCTGCTCGGTGTAGCGCCAAAATTGCTCTGGCTGTAGGGGGGCACTGGGGCCGGGGCGATCGCTGCTGGTTATTTCTGTAATGGTTTCGGTGCTAGCCTCGCCGTTGCCGCTACGCATTTGTCGAAGCGCCGCAATAATTTCTTCTTGGGTTCGACCTCGGAGTTGAAAGAGCACAAACGGATCTTCACTGAAGCGATCGCCCAGTAGGTAATAAACCGCCCCAATATGTTTGCAGGGATTGGCTGGGTCGGGGCAAGAACATTTGCTGTGAATGTCAAAGCGCGTGAGTGGAAACAGACTCAGCCCGTTGTTGGTAAAAACTTCTTCGATATTTTGGGGCATTTCGCCAGCTAACAATTTGGCTGAGAAAATCGCCCGCTGCGACATTGTCTCGATCACATAGCTCCACTGCTCGTCAGAAAACGGATCGAGAGACAGCGAAACTTGGTAAGGTTCGGGAGCGGTGCCTTGAACGAGGGCCGAGACGTGAGGGCCATCAAACTCCAGTGCCAAGACATTGCCTTGTCGGGCATAGTTGCGCGCCCGCTCTAGCCGTCGTCGCCAGCCAAACGACTCCAATACATCGACCCAGCGCTGGGCCCACCATTCACGACTGGGTTGTAATGAGACGCCATCAGCAGCCGTTGTGGCTTTGGGAGCTGAACCGTTGGGGTTTTTTAAGGGAAAAGCGGAATAGTTGGTCAATCTGCCTCCTCGTCAATGACAGCGGTGCGATCGAGTAAGAGTAGGTTGCGGAGTTGGTCGGTGTCGAGTTCGGTGAGCTGCTCGGCGACGGCGTGCGCGACGGCGTCGGC
>CBIHQL010000619.1:0-2890 GCA_966211855.1 uncultured bacterium | reverse complement strand
GACCTCTACAGGCTCTGTCCTTATTTTCACACGATGGCCTTGACTATTAGTGAGTTCATAATTTTTATGTGAAAGTAGACTGCTCAATAGTACTTCCCCAGTGCTAGAGCTAATTTTGCGGGAACTCTGAAATACAACCTGCTCAAAGTCATTAAATAAGTGGGCTGGGGAGTCTATGCAGACAGTCAAGCCATGTGTGTCAGTTACGATTCGCAGCGCTTGTGCAGAAGATGCAGAGCGGTTGCATCAGATTCAAAGTGAATCGATTGAGGTTTTGTGCGCGAAAGATTACACCTCAAAACAAATTACTGCGTTAATTGCTGACAAGCGCGATCGCTATATCAAAGAAGAGGCTTGGGGCGATCGCGTGGTAGTGGCTGAAGTGTCTGGGGCGATCGCGGGGTTTGCAGCGATGGGGGGCGATCGCTTGAATGCCATTTTTGTGCAACCGCAATATGCTCGACGTGGTATTGGGCAGCAGTTGTTGCGGGTGTTAGAACAAGAAGCTAGCCATCTTCAGATTCCGAAAATTTCGGTGCTGGCCTCGGTGACTGCTTATCCGTTTTATCTAGCGTGTGGATATCAGGCGATCGATCGTGCGGCCCTCCTGGTACAACCCCATGTGCGGCTACCTTGCTTTCGGATGGAGAAAGTGATTAAAAATTGCCCTCAGCCACTTGCAGGCAGGTGAGTCCTTGCGATCGCCACATCTTCACGACTTGATCGCGATCGTCGAGAACAAAAAAGATATTGTAGGAATCTTTAATCCCCTATTGATACAGCTCCTGTTTAATCACAGAATCTTTCCGGAAGTCTCCTGCTTCTCTCATCAGCAATTGCTCATATTCAACGCCGTGGTCTTGTAACCATTGCTCTGTTTGCTGGCGATATTCTTCGGGTCTGCCAGTCGCTAAGGGTAGACTCTCACGGGCGATCGCTACTTAGACAGATCCATTTTTTGAAGAAGTGTATCAAGATGAATCATAGTGTCGCCTTCGCTTTCAAAATTCATGGAGTATCCCATTTACCTACCACCTCGGGGTCTGCGAAATGGCATGACCATGACCCTGTATAGTGCGCTTCTCGCCAGCCGCAATTGGCAAAAAACGATTGCTGAACCAGAGCCTCCTTATCAAAACCATATCTTTTGGGGAGCTGGGGGAGTTCCTATTTTTGGTCAAGTTGCTATTCCGCCTAATCCGCGGGGTACTATTGTTGGCACCTACGGCATCGTTGGCAGTTTAGAAAATCAGTGGTTTCTTAAAATTTTGGGTCGTAAGGCTTTTGCTCAGGGATATGCGATCGCCTTTTTTGATTGGCGAGGTCATGGCAAAACCGCAGAGCTTTCTCCCACGCTTACCTCTGATGGTTTGTACGAAGGAGAGGATTTTGTCAGGATTGCTGCCCAAGCTAAAGCAATGGGATGTCCTGCACCGTTTTGGTTTACAGGTTACTCACTCGGCGGGCAGTTGGCTCTGTGGGGAATCAAGTCAGCTCAGGCGATCGCTAGTTGGGGGGCAGATTTAGATCTCCGAGTCGATGAGATCGGTGGAGGAGCGGTAATTTGCCCAAATCTCGACTCTAATCGTTCGATTGCTTATCTGATGCGCGATCGCTGGGGGAGACAACTAGAACAAGCGATTGCCCGCCAATTAAAAAAGCTAGCTTGGGAGCTTCACAGCTATCATCCTGGAGCCCTTGATCCTGCAGCGATCGCCCGTGCTAACAGCATCTATACTTTCGATCGCGAGATGGTCATTTCATCGTTGGGCTTCCCTTCCGTCGAAGCCTATTATGATGCCACGAGTGGGTTGCACCAATTACCGCATTTGCAGAAACCCACTTTTATTCTGTATGCGGCAGATGACCCTATGTTTGACCCTGCGATCGTCCCCGACTTGCAAGCCGCTTGCGCTCAAAACCCGGTGATTGATTTGCTATTAACACCCTATGGCGGGCATGTAGGATATCTGAGCGGCAAAGCGGGTCAACAACAAGCTCAAGACCCCGACCCCTGGTGGGCTTGGAATCGCATCTTAAACTGGTTTGATCAACAAAGCTCTCAAAACGCTTCCGAGTTTAATTATTTAGTGGGTCAACCATACAAGTGAAAAATAGAGAGTAACAAGAGCCTTCGCAATCCTTTGCACAGTCAAAAATCAATTAATCAACAGCCATTGATATTAAATTAGTGGCTGTCTTTATTTTGAATGACCTGGTTAAGATAAGACCGCTGTAGATTAACCTCAGTGATCTGGATCAGTCTTCCATCTAAGTAATATCACAGGGAGAAATTGAGTTGATTTCCGGAAATACAGGATAGAAATTCGGTAGTCATAGCTACCAAATAAACACCAAAGGTAACTATGGTCGTCGCACAACAACGGAAGTCTTTGAAGGTTCAAAAATCAACTCAAGGCTTATTCACTAACTGGAATGAAAGAAGTTGGATTCGTAGTAAACCGGCTAGAAAAGGTGAAATTGTAGGGCTTCCTTTCTCGCCAGATTTAGTTCCTTTGGCATCGCATCCAGCTATCTATAGCGATCGCCAAAAGTGGATGACTGTACTAGGCTATCGGCTTTTGTCTCATCTACAATTCACAACACTTCTAGAGCTAAACCATGTTAACCCGGTATGTAGCGTTCTAGCTCAAGGGCGCGCACCGGTTTCGCTCACAACTGAACAAAGAAACGATGCTCTTAAAATCTACTGTGATGAAGGTGTACATGCTTTATTTGTTGAACTTTTTTCAGCTCAAGTTGAAGAACACTTTAACCTCAACCGGGCTGTCATTGGTCGTCCCAATTTTGATCGAGCTATTGATAAAATTCTTGCCGAAAATGCAACTCGATTATCTCCTGATTTAATCAAGCTTTTCTTTGTGACCAT
>CBIHQL010000618.1:0-2891 GCA_966211855.1 uncultured bacterium | reverse complement strand
GTCCAGAGTGCTTCGTAGGGGTGATATTTGGCGCTCCAAGCCCTGATTGGCGCGATTGCTGGGGGAGGCAGGGGGGGTTTGTGATCAGAAATTTCTAGTAGTTCGGGGTCTGTATAAGGTTCAAGGGCTTGTCGATAACCTTGAGAAATTAAAGGTGAAGAGTTCGAGGGGGCAGCAGGGGGAACACGCGGAGGAACCATAAATCGAGATAACCGTAATTTAAAAGTTGTGTATTTTATAGATAATCTGGAGATCAAACAGATGGCCTCAGCCAAGCCAGCAAGTTTCGTCTGAGTTTTGGCTTTACTCAAGCAGGGTCAATCAAAACCACTGGACTTGCGAGGCATCAAGCGAACTTGCTGATCAGTAGATGACGGCTGTGTATACCACCAAGCCCAAGCAATCAAAACAGCTTGCAGTGGTAGTCGAACCCAATAGAGAAAAGGTGAATCAGGGATACCTGGAAGCACAATATGGTTGACCGCCATGTTGATGTTGGCAGGAAACACAGCGATAAACAGCGCAATCAGCCCCCAAGCGGCAGCACGGCTGACAAATGGAACCAACAGCCCAAGGCCTCCTAAGATTTCAAAGAAGCCACTGATATAAACCAAGGCTAAGGGGTCAGGCAAAGCATCCGGTACGATCTTAACAAAAGGGCCTGGCATCACAAAATGCAGGGTTCCCGCAGTGATCATAAAGGCGGCAAGCACAACCCGCAAAATTTCTCTCAGCTTTGGCATGAAGTTGGATCAGGGAGGGGCTAGACGGTATGAGGCAAGATGGAAGAAGCACCGCGATCGCTGTCTTTCGGCATCTGCTATAGAGCGACTATTAAGGATTATGCTCAAACACGTGTGATAGTTACGACTAACTCTAGAGAGATTTAGAGCTGTAGCTATCGAGTCTGTAACTTTATTGACCTGATTGCTCTGGTTGCTTCTCAGGGTCTTGTTGTTCTCGCTCTACTGCTTTTTGCTGAGCATCTTGGGCCGCATCTCTCGCTTTATTGACGGGTTGCAACACAGCCGGGGAAGGAGTATCTGGTGGTTCTTGAGGAGCACAAGCCACTGCCAAACATATCAAAGCACTCAATAGCATCCAAGGTCGTACTTTTAACATGGCGCTCGATTTCCCTAGTTCTCAACAAGGTGTCTAAATTTCAGCATACCGACGAACTTGGCTGGAGCAGGAGCGATCGCACAATTGAATTAACAGTCGCTTTTGTTGTTCAAGTCGCTGGAGCCTTGGATGATGCCATCTGAATTTTACCAAAGTGCTAACTCGCAATCATTGTCAGCAGCTAAGTTGTTGGTGACCTATGCCGATATTGCCGCCGCAGTCGATCGCCTTCAGGATCAAGCGCATCACACGCCGGTTTTAACGTCGCGAACGGTTGATCAGCGTACGGGTAGCCAAGTGTTTTTTAAGTGTGAAAACTTGCAGCGAACAGGTTCCTTCAAATTTCGTGGAGCCTACAATGCCCTCGCGCAACTGCCCCCAGAGCAACGGCAGCGGGGAGTGCTCACTTTTTCATCAGGTAACCACGGGCAAGCGATCGCCTTAGCGGGTCAACTGTTACAGATTCCAGTGACAGTGGTGATGCCAGAAGATGCCCCTAGTGTGAAACAAGTAGCTACTCGCGGTTATGGTGCTGAAGTGGTGCTGTACAACCGTCAGCAGATTAGCCGTGAAGCCCTCAGTCAACAACTCGCAAGCGATCGCGGCTTGGTACTTGTTCCCCCATTCGACCATCCCGATGTCGTTGCGGGTCAAGGCACAGCAGCGCACGAACTGATCACCGAGGTTGGCCCTCTAGATGTGCTGCTAGTGTGTTGTGGCGGTGGGGGGTTATTGTCAGGCTCGGCGATCGCGGCTCACACACTTGCGCCCAACTGTCAGGTGATTGGGGTCGAACCCTCTCGCGCTGATGATGCCACTCGTTCGTTTTACAGCCGTACCTTACAAACGGTGCAAAACCCCGACACGATCGCCGATGGTGCCCGAACCCCTTCTTTGGGCCAAGTCACTTTTCCGTTAGTTTTGCATTATGTCCACGATATGGTGACCGTTTCTGAAACTGCCATCATTCGCACGATGTTTTGGCTTTGGGAACGACTCAAAATTGTTGTGGAACCAACCGGAGCTTTAGCCGCAGCCGCTTTATTAGAAGGCATTATTTCCATGCCCGAAGCCCGAATTGGTGTGATCATTAGTGGAGGTAACTTCGATTTTGCCCAAACCGGAAAACTATTAACAAAGTTGCATAAAAAGCCCAAAGCTAAAGCTCAGGAGCCACTCGCTAGAGAGTTTAGTTAATCAAGAATTTGAAGAGGCGATCGCGTGCTAAAAAAACAAAAAAATCAGAATGCAAGCCGTAACCTGCACTCTGTCAGTGAAATATTTAGCGCTTAACCGTCAGTAGAGAGCCAGCCTCTATTTTTTAGGTGCTTTGTGCTGCTCTTTAGGAGTTTCATAATCGATTAGATTGAGAGCCTTGCCACTTGCTAGAGGCAGTGCATAAGCAATCTGATCGAAGTCTAAAGGTTGACCGGGCACAATCGAGTTGGGTAAGAAGGTACCACGGATTTCGGGGCTGAGTAGCACTTTGACTGCGCCTTTGCCTTTAGAAGGTGTGACGTTAGTCAGAGCTACATAACCGCGAATTTCGAGTTGCGGATCAGGGTCTGCAATAATGCCATTTTCTAGATCGGGCAACAGTTGCACCGAAGCAGTTTGGCCTGCTGGCAAGTCAAACTCACCAATATATTTGCCGACTTTCTTATTGTCTAGATCAACGCGCTTGATATCTAATTTGATATTGGGGTCGAAAGCAATGTCGTAAAGCAATACTGTATTTGCTTCAATCAATCTTGGTTTGGGGTTAGGAT
>CBIHQL010000617.1:0-2893 GCA_966211855.1 uncultured bacterium | reverse complement strand
GGGCTCAGCGTCTGCAGCGCGGTGTTCAGCGCGGGCTGCTGTCCGGACGCGCCATACGCGGCGCGCAGGCGCAGGCTGTTGAACACGGACGGCAGGTGAGCCTGCACCCACGGCTCTTCACTCGCCACGTACGAGAGGCTCGCCTTCGGGTAGCCGACCCATTTCACGTCGGTACCGAACGCGCTGTTGTTGTCCACGCGGGCGGCGAGGGTGAGGTAGAGGCGATCGCGCCAGCTAAAGAAAGGCTCAAATGCACCTACATCTGCCAAACCGGGCACACCTTTACCCTTGAGGGAGGTGGGAATGTCGAGGTAGGAACCCTCAGGAAACTTGAGATACATACTGATCCCGGCTACGGCAAAGTCAGCCAAAGTCGGTTGATCGCCAAGGAGATAAGGGTGGTCGAGCAAAATGAAACATAATGCTTCGAGATCGCGACGCAATGTGTCTTTGGCAGTATGAATGGCATCTGGCCCTAAGCCCACACCAATGCCTAAGACATCAAAAACTTCGCCCGGAAATGCACCAATTAGGTTTTTGAGTAGGGGTGGCGTGGAAGTAGGTAAAGCAGCAGTGCGGAAGTCGGCATTGTGGCTGAACGCGCCCAGCATAGCTTTACGGGCATTTAACCCTATGACCTCATCTGCCCACTCCTCAAGCATCAAGCACAACCCTTTCTGTTTAGGGTCGGTGGGGATGATGGGGCGATCGGGGTACTGGCGATCGAGATATTTGGCGATCGCGGTTGAGTCGGCAATCACTTCGTTGCCATCTTTTAACACTGGCACTTGGCGTTGACCCGACATCCGCATCAAGTCGATTTGCCCAATCCCAGGGGTAACCTCAACTTTGCGGTAAGCCAGCCCCTTATAGTCGAGAATTAACCGCACCTTCTCGCAATAGTGAGACAGTTCAAACTGATACAGCTCCAACATGAATACGATTCTCCTGTGGCTTGTGATCTAAACGAGTGATTGGGCTGCTCTTTTCATGAGCTTGCCTCTTTATTGTGAAGCGATCGCTCGGTTTCTGGGGTCTCTATCTTTAAGTAGCAGACAGATCAAACTCTGGGCAGAGAAGTAGCACGCTGTAAATCTCTAAACTTCAAACTGTATAGCAGCCCACATTTTTAGCTTCAGTTTTCTAACTTGATCATCTCTCTTCAAGAGAGCCAGGAGGTATCATGACCGTGCTACGTTTTACAAAGTCTCTTAAAAAAATTGTTGGTTTAGCGGGTGTAGCTGGAGCCACTGCATTTCTTGCTCTGCCTGTCCTAGCACAGCAATCAGATTCAAATTCGGTAGAATCTACCCCATCTGTTTGTTTGCCTCGTGATGGTCAAGTGGCACCTGTTGAAGGCCCCACTGGCGGCGCAACGATGGAACAAATGCAAGCCAACAACACCCAGTCGATGAATCAGTCGAACATTGGCACCAGCACCTACTATGGTCAGTCTCTGCCAGACGGTAATCGAGTTTCTGTTTCATCTCAGGTGAGTGCTACTCCTGCGGGTGGCAATACCGCAGACTATATGCAAGGCTCTTCAAATAACAGCCAAATCAACTATCTCAGCCGTTCTGATGCGAGTGGTGCTCAATCCTCTCAATTCCGGATGAGCCAAACGACTCCTACCTTTGGCCCTGCGGGTGGTTACACCATGGAGCGCTACCGGGCGATGAGTGGCGATGATTCGGTCACGATGGATAACAACCGCGCTTACAACTACAACAGCGGTTATCGCACCAGTCAAATGCCCTCCTTGCAAGGGCCTGCTGGCGGCTACAGCGCTGGTATGGTAGGTGACAACAATCAATCGACTTACAGCAGCACCTTCCAAAGCCGCTCCATTAACCGGATTGGCCCTAGCAGTGATGCTTCTGGGATGAACAACATGAGCCAGTCAATGACCACTGAGCCCATGCCCGGTTCGATGAGCTCTGATCAAAATCGTCCAGATAGTGAAATTGCTCCTGAAGCGTCTGAAAGAGTTTCCCAAAATATTGGTGGCTGCTAGATCATCAATTTAGTCTCTCTACAGTCTCTACAGAGAGGTTAGCCAAGTTTGAGGAAACTATCGGTGGTGTTGCAGCGAGTAGAGCGATGGACTTGATTCATCAACCTATTAGCTCACGCTACGTCAAATAAGCCAAAATGTCGCCAGAGGAAGAGTTGTGGCTCTCCTTCTGGCGATCGCTTTTTTAGGAGTTTGTGCCATCTGCGATCGCTCTAAAACGCTAGCTAATTCTGCCTAAGGGAAAAGGATGCAAAAAATCTCCTCACCTTTTTGGGTTATGCCTTAAGGAGGATTTTGGAGGTGGAGGGCAGCAATTTTATAAAACCGTCATACTATGAAACATAAGTTTACATTTTCTTTGCAAAGCTTAAGGAGCTGACGATGAAATTACTGAACTCCACTAGCCCCCTGCAAAAGCTAGCTGGTTTCGTAGGTGCTGCAACGGCAACGGCGCTAATGGGTTTGCCAGCTCTGGCACAGCTCAATCCGAACCCCAGCATTTTCAATGAGCCTCCTTACAATCGAGCCCGCACTGCTCAGCCTGCTCAATCTGCTCCCACCTCTCCTGCCTCTGAAGCTGCTCCTGCTAGCTCTACACCAACTGAATCAGCAGCTACAAATGAGACGATCGTAGCTGTGGCGGCTTCTAACGATTCTTTCAAAACTTTAACGGCTGCTCTCGAAGCGGCAGGTCTGACCGAAACCTTGGCAGGCGAAGGGCCTTTCACGGTTTTTGCTCCTACTGATGCGGCCTTTGCAGCTCTGCCCGCAGGCACCGTTGAAGAACTGCTGAAGCCCGAAAACAAAGATCAGCTCATTAAAGTTCTCACTTACCATGTTGTCCCTGGTGAAGCTACCTCTAGCAGCTTGTCTTCAGGG
>CBIHQL010000616.1:0-2894 GCA_966211855.1 uncultured bacterium | reverse complement strand
CGTGATTGGGGCAGGCACAGCCGGATTAGTCACAGCAGCGGGGGCAGCGGGGCTAGGCGCTAAAGTGGCTCTGATCGAAAAAGACTTGATGGGCGGCGACTGCTTGAACATCGGTTGCGTGCCTTCAAAAGCTCTGATTCGCTCAGCCAGGGCGATCGCGGCAGTTCGAGAAGCAGCAGATTATGGTGTGCAAGTGCCGGCGGGGGTGGAGGTAGACTTTGCCGCTGTCATGGAACGGATGCGCCGTCTGCGGGCTGAAATCAGCCATCATGACTCTGCCGCCGCCTTTCGCGATCGCGGTGTCGATGTATTTCTGGGGGCAGGTCGCTTTACTGGCACTAACACGATTGAAGTTGCAGGCACTACCCTCCGCTTTCAACAAGCAGTGATTACCACCGGGGCCAGAGCCGCTGCCCCCCAGATTCCTGGTTTGGCTGAAGCAGGCTATCTCACGAATGAGACGGTTTTCTCACTCACAAAACTGCCACAACGCTTAGCTGTAATTGGGGGTGGCCCCATTGGTTGTGAACTGGCTCAAGCTTTCCAGCGATTCGGATCGCAGGTAGTGTTGCTGCATAAACATGCCCGACTTCTCGATCGTGAAGACTCAGATGCGAGTGCCACTCTTCAGCAGCGATTTGTGCAAGAAGGCATCAAGCTAATTCTAAGTTGCGAGATTGATCGGGTTGAGGCTAGCCCAGCAGGGAAAGTTATCCACTATCACAGCAATGGTGAAGCTGGCAGTCTAGTGATTGATGAAATCCTGGTCGGTGCTGGTCGCGCCCCAAATGTTGCAGGGCTAGGTTTGGAGCAGGTCGGGGTAGAGTATGACGAGCGTCGAGGAGTGAAGGTCAACGATCGCCTACAAACAACTAACCCCAAAATCTATGCGGCAGGGGATGTCTGTATGGATTGGAAGTTTACCCACGCCGCCGACGCAGCCGCCCGAATCGTGATTCAAAACGCGCTGTTTTTGGGGCGCAAAAAGCTTAGTTCGCTGACGATGCCCTGGGTAACCTACACTGACCCGGAAGTGGCGCATGTGGGTCTAGACATCCTGCAAGCTCAGGCACAGGGAATTGCGATCGACAGTTATGTGATGCCGCTGGAGAAGGTAGACCGAGCAATCACTGACGGCGAAACAGAAGGGTTTGCCAAAATTCACGTCAAGCAGGGCACGGGCAAAATTGTGGGTGCAACTGTCGTGGCGCGTAATGCCGGGGACATGATCAACGAAGTCACGCTAGCCATGGTCGGCAAGCTAGGCTTAGGTGCGATCGCTCAAACTATCCACCCCTACCCCACCCAAGCAGAGGTGATCCGCAAGACTGCCGATATTTACAGCTATGGTCGCTTCACGCCTGCCATTCGCAAACTGTTTTCAATCTGGCTCGGTTGGTTGTTGCGATTGCCTTAAGCAGAATTTGCCGAGTCCAGGTGCGATCGCAGGGCTGGCATTAAATATTGCGTCAGTGTAAAAGCATCCACCCCTAATTCGGTGCGTGCCTCAGCAGCTAAAATCCCGGCGGCGGCGTGCCACCAAACCCCAGCCTGCACTGCCTTTACCGCTGATTTTTCTTGTAAAACATCTTGCGCTAATAAACCACCAATCAGCCCCGTGAGTACATCACCGCTACCCCCTCTCGCTAAGGCAGGTGTGCTGGCAGGATTGATCCAGACCGTGCCTTGGGGGTCAGCGATCGCCACTCTGGCTCCTTTCAACAAGACTACCGCTTTTGTTTGCTGAGCCGCCTGCTGTACCGCGATCGCTCGATTCGACATTCCTACTGCAATCTCTGGAAATAACCGCTTAAACTCACCAAAATGAGGCGTTAACACCGTTGCGGCTGTACGCTGGGTCAAAGTTGGAATTGTGCCTGCCTGAGCCAATACATTCAAGCCATCCGCATCCAAAACCAAGGGGCGATCGCTAGCCAAACTCATCTGGATTACATCACAGGCATCCATTGTTAAACCAGGGCCACAAGCGATCGCATCATAATTTGTTAGCTGCACATCATCCGGTAAAGCCGCGATCGCTCCAGTTTCTGTTTCTGGACAACCGATGATCAATGCTTCTGGAAGTTGAGCCGCTAGGAGAGGTTTGATCGATTCTGGTACGGCGATCGAGAGCATCCCCACACCACTCGCTCGTGCCCCCAAACCGGTGAGAATTGCACCACCTGTATACCGCCGCGACCCACAAATCACCAACAGACGTCCCATTTTGTATTTATGGGTGGTGGGAGGTCGAGGAATCGGTAAAGCCGCGATCGCCATTGCCGAGGTGACCCGGTAAATTCGTGCCGTCGTTTCTAGAATTGCTTCGATGTCAGCTAGCGGAATCCCGAAGTCAATCAACTCAGCCGTGCCAACACACTCTAGAGCATTGTCTTGTAGTAATCCCAGCTTCCATAAGCATAAGCAGATAGTGTGAGTGGCTCGAATTGCCGTACCCAGCAATTCTCCGGTATCGGTGTGCAACCCAGACGGGACATCAATACTCAGAATTGGTTGCGACCATTGATTAATCTGGTTAACGTCAGTGGCGATCGCATCGGTTAACGACCGTTCTAGCCCAAACCCAAACCAGCCATCAATCAGCAGATCACAAGTGTGCAAAGCCTCAACGCGATCTGCAAATGGAATACCCAAACTGGCTGCATATTGAGCGTGCTGTTGGGTCAACTCCTTGAGCCTGGTAAACGGGCAATAGACTTGTACCGCATACCCCCGCAAATGCAGTTCCCGCGCTACTACTAAAGCATCGCCACCATTGTGACCGGGGCCCACCAAAACCCCTACTTGCGGTGTTTGATTAACGGGATAGAGCGCTTGAATCCGCTGGGTCAACAAGCCGCCCACTTTTTCCATCAAAGCAGCGACAGGCATCC
>CBIHQL010000615.1:0-2896 GCA_966211855.1 uncultured bacterium | reverse complement strand
CCGTTAGCCCGCGCACAATCGAGCTTTTTCCGGCTTGAGGTTTCCCGATCAACAAAGCTTCAGTAGTCGGCAATTCTGCCCGTACCTTTTCCAAAATTTCGGCTACCTGTTCTTCGTTCACACTAAACCAGCCCATTGCGGTTTGTGTCACTTGATCAACCGGGAGCTTTGGCAGATCTGGCAGCTTTGGTAAATCAGGGAGCTTTGAAAGATTAGGTTTTGGTAAATTCGGCTTCGGCAGATTTGGCTTGGGTAGCTTTGACCACTGAGTTGTCGCCTGGTGCCAAAATTCGGTTAGCGGTTTCTGCCACGCATTTTTGTCTGCTTTAGGCGCGATCGCCTCCGATGCTTCAGCATTAGACGCTTCAGAAGGTTGCTGAGAATTTGTTTCAGGGTGCTCAGTCATATCAATTTAACCAACCCATCAAGCCGTAGCTCTGATTTCATGATAGCGACAGGCCGTTAAACAATCATGACTCGGATGGAACAAACCCAGGGCGGTACACGACTGATAGGCTGCAAGGATGAAATTTTAGGGTGCGATCGCGTCACAGTCGTTGTTCAATAAATAGGGGGTTTCCGCCTTCTCTTGATGTGACGAGCCAATCATTTACCCCCGTCTGATTAAGATCTCCGTTCCTCCAAACACATAACATGCAAGCAGTCGAAAAGTTTCCCTGGCTCCTTTCTGGTTTAATTGGCACCCTCTTGCTCAGCGCCCCTGCCCAGGCCGATGTTGTGCAATCTTGGAAGTTTGACGCTCGCCAAAATCGCCTAGACTTTACCACCGATGAAGGCGTACAACCTACGGCCCAGTTGATTGCCAACCCTACCCGTGTCGTCGTTGATCTACCTGGCATTCGCTGGGGTAAACCAAAAGCTAGTCAACTCGTCGGTGGGGCAGTGCAGGCCGTACGCATTGGACAATTTAACGCCCAAACCACCCGCTTAGTGGTTGAGTTAGCTCCTGGTTATACGGTTGAGCCGCAACAAGTGCAGGTACGTGGGCAGTCATTTAATCAATGGTCTGTACAACTGCCAACCCCACAACCAGACGCGATCGCACCTACACCGACAACGGCTCCCCCTCAAGCGATCGCTGTCCTCACGCCTCCCCCACCTCCAGCCGACACCTTTGGCGGGTTAATCCCAGCCGGACAACCTCTCAACTGGTTGCAGCAACGAGTCGCAGGGTTGCGGACAGGTTCTTACAAATCGCTGCGTTCCGGTATGTTTTTTGTAGATATGGATACTGGCAACTACTTGAACCTCAACGGTGACAAGGTATACGCCACAGCAAGCATCATTAAACTGCCCATCTTGATTGCCTTCTTTCAAGACGTGGATGCTGGCAAAATCAAGCTGGATGAAACGTTGGTGATGACACGAGATGTGGTCGTTGGCGGTTCTGGTGAGATGCAAGACCGACCGATTGGCAGCAAGTATAGTGCCTTAGAAACTGCCACCAAGATGATCACCATCAGCGATAACACCGCAACCAATATGATCATCAAACGCATGGGGGGCATCCAAGTCTTAAATCAACGCTTTCAGAGCTGGGGGCTGCAAAAAACCGCAATTCGCAATTGGTTGCCCGATTTGCGAGGCACTAACACAACCACGGCTAGAGAGTTGATCAAAGTGCTGGCTTTGTTAGATCAACAAAAACTGCTGTCTCCTCGGAGCCAAGCTCAAGCCTTGAGCATCCTAAAGCAAGTCAAAAACCGCAGCTTGTTGCCTGTCGGGTTACGCCAAGGTGCGACGATCGCCCACAAAACCGGGGATATCGGCTTCTTGCTTGGTGATGCCGGGATTATTCAAATGCCCAACGGCAAGCACTATCTAGCAGCAGTTTTGGTTGAGAGCGCTTATGATGACCCAGCGGCAAGAGATTTCATTCAAGACGTCTCGCGGATTGTTTACAGCTATCTAGACCAAACGACTCACACCGCATCAGCGATCGCACCAGCCCGCTAAGTGGGTTGCGCGCTAATCATAGCTTGTGGCAGCTAGATATCTCTCCTGGTAGGCAAATGGCGGTAAAACTTACCACCCCTGTACGATCTTGAATACTTTCACAGCCGCTAATCTGACTATAGAGGCCGCTCAGGCATCAAATTTATCTGAGCCAGCGAAATTTGTGGACAGATTTACGGTTATCGCCTACCAAGGTGGGATATTTTGCTATCAGGTCGTGTATCTAACCGATCTGACCTCTTGATACTTGTCCTCCAAGAGATTAGCTGTCTACCTACATCCACACCTGCCAGGCATAATGCAATGGATTCGTTAAGTTACCTCGGAATTATCTTTTTAACCGTAATCTCACCCCTTCCTTCCGAGGTCGTTATGCCTTTTGTCGGGTTCCTCGTCTTCCAAGGCAAGCTCAACCTCTTTTTAGCAATTCTTGCAAACGTCGCTGGGTGCTTGATTGGAGCGCTTCCTTGGTATTTAGGGGGGCGCTTTTTAGGAGAAGCAGGTTTAAAACGATTGAGTCAACGCCATCATAAATGGTTCAAAATCTCGCCCAAAAAGCTGGAAGCCGCTAAAGAGTGGTTTCAGCAACATGGCGGCAGAGCGCTAATCTTCTGTCGTCCCTTCCCAGGTGTCCGCACTTTAATTGCAGTTCCGGCGGGCATGAGCGGTATGTTGTTTCTCCCATTCCTGCTTTACGTCGGGTTAGGAGCCATGCTGTGGTCGTCTATCCTCACAGCGACGGGTTATGCTCTTGGCACACGCTACTACCTGGTCAAAAACTATCTCAGCTCAATACCCCATGTCGGGTTAGCCATTGTAGTTGGGTTAGGAGTGTTTTGGATCGGGAAAAAAATCTTGAGAAGTTCGCGATCGCAAGTTGACTAACCAAAACTCAAGTCATTACTTGTCTAGAAGATTG
>CBIHQL010000614.1:0-2898 GCA_966211855.1 uncultured bacterium | reverse complement strand
AAATTGACGAACTCACACCTGAGCAAATCGAGTACATCAATTCTTGGACGGCTGGGACCTAATTCTATTCCTAGACATTCCTTAATTTAGGGGCGTGCTCGTACGCCCCTTTTGCATATCGGTTGAATTTGTGCCCCGGCTTCCAACTCCTGAGCCTCACAAGTCAGTGTTTTGCTGCTTTCAAACATCTAGAGCGTATACAGCGTAAGGAATTAAACGCATGACCAACTGGATCACCAACCTGATGGAGTCTTTAGGTTATTGGGGAATTGGTCTCCTCATGTTTTTAGAAAACCTGTTTCCCCCGATTCCCTCAGAGTTGATCATGCCCCTGGCTGGCTTTACCGTTTCTCAAGGCAAAATGCAGTTTTTCTTAGCAGTGCTGGCTGGGGTAGTTGGCACTATTGTAGGTGCGCTGCCCTGGTATTACGTCGGTAAGTGGGTTGGTGAAGAGCGGGTCAAGGCGTGGGCCGATCGCTATGGTCGCTGGTTGTCAATTTCTAGCAAAGATATCGATCGCGCCGATGCTTGGTTCGATCGTTACAATGCCAAAGCTGTCTTGCTCTGCCGCCTAGTGCCAGGAGTTCGCACCCTCATTTCGCTGCCAGCGGGATTAAGCGGAATGCCATTACTACCTTTTCTGATTTATTCGACAATCGGTACGACGCTTTGGGTGGCTTTACTCACCTATGCCGGGTATGCCTTGGGTCAGCGCTACTATCTAGTCGATGAATACATTGGCCCGTTTTCAAAAATTGTGCTCTGTATTTTGATCGCCGCTTTTGTAATCTGGGTAGTGCGCAAAAATTGGAAAGCGGAACGCTAGGACGCTGCCAGCAGACTATAAGCTAAGTGGATACAGATTGATTTGCCTAGTTAATTTTTAGCTTGGCACTATCTCTCGTTTCGATCGCCAGCATGCTTGTCGCGATCGCACCCACCATTGCTCATCTTTATCTCGAAAGTTACCCGAAAAAGCGTTGAAAGCTCGTTCCAATTATTGGTCTCTTCTGCCTTACCTCAAACCACACCGACGCACGATCGCTCAGGCTTTTGGTTGCACCGTTGTGTTTACTGCGTTTTGGCCCATTTTGATGCGCTTAGCTAGCACCCTTTCAGCTTTTGTAGCTCAAGGCAATCTCAAAGGGTTATTTCAAGTTGCAGGGATTGTCGCGCTCGGCTTCTTGGTGCAGAAAACAGCTCAGTACGGACAAGACTCGCTAATGGCAAAAGCTGCGTTAGCGATCGCCTATGACCTGCGTCGTCGAGTTTATGCTCACCTGCAAACTCTCAACCTCAGCTATTTTGAAACCGCTCAAACCGGAGATTTAACCTATCGCCTCACTGAAGATGTCGATCGCATTGGCGAAGTGGTCAACAAAATCTTTCACGACTTTATCCCCTGCGTCTTGCAGCTGATTGTCGTATTGGGCTACATGATCTATCTCAACTGGAAGCTCACTCTCGCCACCTTTATTGTTGCCCCTCTCATGGGGGTGCTGATCAGTTGGTTTGGTGAGCAAATGTTGGTCTTCTCTCGCCGTAGCCAAAATCGCGTCTCTGATCTATCTTCTTTGCTAACTGAGGTATTTAGCGGTATTCGGCTGATTCGAGCCTTTGCTGCCGAAGATTATGAAATTGAACGGTTTAGTCGAGAAGCTGAGCGCAACCGTCAGGCTAAATATCGGGCAGCTTGGTTGCGAGCGGTGCAGTTCCCAGTGGTCGGGTTTCTCTATGCGCTCAGTGTGCTTTTATTGCTCTTGCTCGGCGGTTGGCAAATCTCCCAGGGCAATCTCACTGGCCCCGAATTTGTCAGCTATATTGCCGGGGTTGGGTTATTGATCGACCCGATCGCTCACATTACCGACAACTACAACGAATTCAAGCAAGGGGAAGCCTCGGTTGATCGGATCTTTGAGTTGTTTGCCATTCGTCCTGCTGTCCTCGAAAAACGCAATGCCCAGACCATGCCTGCCGTAACAGGCAAAGTGGAATACCGCAATGTCAGCTTCAGCTATCAAACCAAGCAACCTGTTTTAGAAAACCTCAACTTACTAGCCTTACCTGGAGAAGCGATCGCCTTAGTCGGTGCTTCTGGTGCCGGCAAAACCACTTTGGTTAACTTGTTGCCTCGGTTTTATGACCCTCAAGCCGGGCAGATTCTGATCGACGGCATTGATATTCGCGAGGTCACGCTGCGGAGTCTACGGCAGCAAATCGGCATTGTCCCCCAAGAAACCACCCTCTTTTCGGGCACGATCGCGCAGAATATCGCCTTTGGTCAGGCGCAATTTGACCTGAGTGCTGTAGAAGCAGCCGCCAAAGTTGCGAATGCCCATCAGTTTATTACCCAACTACCCGAAGGCTACCAAACCTGGGTCGGCGAGCGTGGAGTTAATTTATCGGGCGGTCAGCGACAACGGATTGCGATCGCTCGTGCTGTTCTGCTCGACCCGCGCATTCTCATTCTCGACGAAGCCACCTCAGCCTTAGATTCGGAATCAGAGGCGTTAGTGCAAGAAGCCCTAGAGCGATTGATGCGCGATCGCACCGTGTTTATCATTGCTCACCGTCTGGCTACCGTTCGCCGCGCCGATCGGATTTTAGTCATGGAAAAAGGCCGCGTTGTCGAGTCAGGCACCCATGAAGAACTGTTAGCCCAAGGCGATCGCTATGCCCGGTTCTATGCTCAGCAATTTCAAATTGGCACTTAACTCAAGCCGTGAACTTGAAGCTCTAGAGGGTGTCTAGGTAACTCAAAAGATCAGCCATTTCTTGGGGACTGGGCTGAAACTGCGGCATGGGGGGCGTCTGACCACTAATGACCTGATGAATCAAGCTCAGATTGGAGCGTCGCTCAGAAATATTTTTCAAACTGGGGCCGACATGACCATCTGC